>CAIMUP010000074.1 GCA_903844645.1 uncultured Bacteroidota bacterium | reverse complement strand
TTGGGGTACTCTAATTTTGGATAAGAATGTTCCAATTCCAAATGAGAACACCATTATTAGATTTGAGGTCTTAAAAATTAACAATAATAATAACTAATAAATTAATTAAACGATGCCAAAAAGGTATAATGATTACATTCCTACGCTTCAAGCATTAAGGAAGATCTGGTATCAATTTCAGATTGACAATGCCGATGTAAAAGGAGCTGCCATGGGGATGACCGGAACGCAGATCTCCGCTTACAAAGCCAAATGTCAAGCCCAAATTGATGACATTAATGCCCTGATCGCCGCCAAAGCCGCCTACAGTGCTGCCGTTCAAGCGATTAAAACGAACTCTCCTGTTAATAATGGAGCGATTCGTACTGCGGTAGAACTGGTGAAAACCAACACCGCTTACACCCCTGCCAAAGGTACAGGATTGAAAATTGTTGACACGCACGTAACGCTGGATTTCAGCGACTTCACCCCTGTATTAGAATACAAGGTTTACACCGGCTATGTACGCCTTATGTTTGATTTCCACGGACTCGAAATGATGAATGTTTATTGCCGCCTCAAAGGAACCACCGCCTGGACAAAAATCGCCGTCGTTTCCCATTCCCCATTTGATGATCATCGCCCCATCTTCGTACCCGCCCTGCCCCTGGTAGCCGCTAATTCAGAAGCTCGCGAGTACATGATTATCGGCGTGATGGATGACGAAGAAGTAGGCAATGCCTCCGCCATCCGCTCCGTAGTTTTTGGTGGATAAAAAGAAAAGGAATTAAAAATTCCAAGCCCCCGAATAGCCTTATTCGGGGGCTTTTTTATGGGATAAAATTTTGTGTCGTACTACAACCTCAAACTAATACCTGAACATCGTCGGGATATTATTTGCGATTTGCGAACACACGCCCGGGTTAGAATAAGAAGTCGTCGGGTTCGGAAACAAACTCCCGAAGGTAATGCCTTGGAATAATTTGCCATAATCCGCAATCACGGTTATCGTTTGAGCAGTATTCTCGGTAACGCTGAATGCCAAGGTCGGCATATTAACCGTTTTTAATGAGGCATTCCCCCCTAACTGCATCGTAAAAGGATAATTCACCGTGCCTGTATTCGCAGCAGAAGTATCCGCTTTGCCCTGTACATTCATAAAGATATATCCGAGGGTCGTACTCCCGAACCACATACTCGGAACCTGCGTGTACAAAGGGCTGGCGGCACTATTATCAGTCGGCAGTTTCGCATTCGCCGCAGCAGCTACCCCCACGTTGAATGAGATAGAAGAATATTCGCCAACCGGAATACTATCCACGAAATAATCCAACTTCCCGAGCGTCTTCAAGAGATAAACGGAACTCAAATCCACCGACTTTCCTGTCGTAGCATGCAAAGTAATATCAGATATGTAGAACTCGGCGAGGTTCATTTGGAAATGTATGCCCGAAGCATCCACCCCCACGATGCCCGAATCCACAACCGTAGTCGCAATATTTGTAATGATATGGAACGACAAGCTGCCGTACTTCACAGGGGTTGTCGTTGTATCTTTTTTCTTGCATCCCGCGAAGAAAAACATCGCGACGACGAGCGCGATAAGAGAATTGTTTGTGATAATCTTTTTCATGGATGCAAATTTAATAAAACCGTAGAATATAATCGTTTCCATTTCCCGACATCCTTATAACTTTGCGCCCTCAGCAGAAAGAAATACATGGAACATAAAACCTTTTTGAAGAAAGCCACGCCAGCAGGAGTTCTTATCACGCTCGGGATTATCTTTGGGGATATCGGTACCTCGCCACTGTATGTTTTGAAAGCGATTATCGGAGGGAAGAGTGTGATAGATTATTACACCGTTCTTGGAGGAGTTTCCTGCATTTTCTGGACGCTCACGATGCAGACAACTATCAAATATGTGATCTTAACTTTGAGAGCGGATAACAACGGTGAAGGCGGTATATTTTCTCTTTTTGCATTAGTCCGCAGACATCGTCCTTGGTTGGTATATCCCGCCATCATCGGGGGATGTGCATTACTTGCCGATGGAATCATTACGCCTCCTATTTCGGTATCATCTGCCATCGAAGGCTTGCGAATTTACAATCCTGATATACCCACAGTGCCTATTGTTATTGCCATTATCACGTTGCTGTTTCTCTTCCAGCAATTCGGTACGAACTTAGTCGGTGCCGCCTTCGGACCAATGATGTTTATCTGGTTCTCGATGATCGCTGTTTTAGGAATGCTTCAGATAGCGCATGGTGCAACAATACTGATGGCATTAAACCCTTATTACGCCTATAATTTACTCGTGAATCATCCCGATGGTTTTTGGTTGTTGGGAGCCGTATTCCTTTGTACGACGGGAGCTGAAGCTCTCTACTCCGACTTGGGGCATTGCGGCAGAGCCAATGTTCGGGTATCTTGGATGTTTGTGAAGACAACATTGTTATTAAACTATTTCGGACAGGGTGCATGGCTGCTTCGGCATCAGGGAGAGACTTTGGGAGAATCAAATCCTTTTGTAGAAATCATGAAAACAAGCAATGCCTCCGACCCGCATCATCTGTGGTTTGTAATTCCCGGCATCGTTATCTCCACGGTAGCTACGGTTATCGCCAGCCAGTCCTTAATCAGCGGTAGTTATACTCTCATCAGCGAAGCCATGCGACTGAAATTATGGCCTAAAGTAAAAGTTATATTCCCTACCATTCAGCGTGGGCAATTATTTGTTCCGAGCATTAATTTCCTGCTCTGGGCGGGCTGCGTGGGGGTAATGTTATACTTCCGTGAATCGGATAACATGCAGGCGGCTTATGGTTTATCCATCACGGTTACGATGTTGATGACGACGATTTTAATCTCCAATTATTTCGTGATTCATCGCTACTCGAAGTTTTTTACCTGGGGATTTTTGATTACTTATCTTATCATCGAACCCTGCTTTCTGATTGCCAATCTTAGCAAATTTCAGCATGGCGGCTGGGTTTCGTTGTTGATAGGGAGTATTTTGTTTATGATTATGTGGATATGGTATAAGGCTCGCAGAATCCGTGCTCGATACATCGAATTTGTGAACATAGACCAATACCTCAAGGTCTTCAACGATGTCAATAAAGACGAAACGATTCCCAAATTCGCTACCCATCTGGTGTATCTTACCAAAGCCAACAGGGCGAGGGATATTGAGACCTCCATCGTGTATTCTATCTTCCGAAAAAAGCCCAAACGTGCCGATGTTTATTGGCTCGTCCATGTGGATGTTCAGGACGAACCGCATACGATGGAATACGAGGTCAAGACAATTATTCCCGGCGTGCTGATCCGAGTCGAATTTAAGTTAGGATTCCGGATAGATCAGAAGATAAATGTCCTGTTCCGCAGCGTCATCGAGGATTTGGTGCGGAACAATGAGGTAGATATTTCCAGCCGCTATCCTTCGCTCCGTTCCAATCATCTGGCGGGGGATTTCCGATTCATCGTGATAGATAAAACCCTGACTTACGACAATGAATTAAGCTTCACCGACCGCATTATTCTGCGAGGATACCATTTCCTGAAATTAATTTCCTTAGCCGATGAAAAGGCATTCGGATTGGATACCAGTTCGGTGGTAACGGAAAAAGTTCCCCTCATCGTTACCCCCGTCCGGAAGTTCAATCTCAAAAGGATTTTCAAGGGAGAATAAGGGATTTTCCTTAAAAAGTGGCATTTTAAGATACCCTGAAAGGTTCAGAAGTTCTTCCAGAACTCTCGGAAGAAATTCCAGAACTCTCGGAAGAAATTTCAGAACTCTCGGAAGAAATTCCAGAACTCTCGGAAGAAATTCCAGAACTCTCGGAAGAAATTCCAGAACTCTCGGAAGATGTTCCAGAACTCTCGGAA
>CAIMUP010000073.1 GCA_903844645.1 uncultured Bacteroidota bacterium | reverse complement strand
ATTGTAAGCCCGACCCTCTTACTTCATAGAAGTAAATGCCTGCGCTCCAGGTGGAAATAGAGATGGTATTATCAATGCCGGTGAGGGTTTCTTTATAAACTTCAGTACCCAGAAGGTCGGTGATAAGCAAGGTTTCTGGGGAGGTGCTGGTGCTGTGGTGAATGTTTAGAAGGGTGGTGGCGGGGTTGGGGTAAATGGAAATAGTTGCCGATTCAATATTTAATGAAGGAAGTCCAGTACTGAATGAGGAAATAAAATTTCCAAATGCATCTGGTGCAATACCAACTGGAATCGTAGCAAAAACTGTATTAGTAGCAGTATTTATTACACTTACTGTGTTTCCAAGTACATTCGCAACGCATACCTTACTTCCATCAGGGCTAACAGATATTCCTTCAGGACCATGACCAACTGGAATTATAGCTATAACAGTATTGGTATTTGTATCTATAACGCTTACTGTATTAGAATCCCTATTCGCAACATATACTTTACTTCCATCGGGACTTACAGTTATTCCATAAGGACCATTTCCAACATGAATTGTATTAGAAACAGTATTGGTTGAAGTGTTTATTATACTAATTGTACTATCACCAGTATTAGCAACATATATTTTACTTCCATCAGGGCTGACAGAAACACCAGCAGGTTCAAAACCAACTGTAATTATAGCAGAAACAGTATCTACGGAAGTATTTATTACTTTTATTGTATTAGTATTCTCATTCGAAATAAATACCTTGCTTCCATCTGAGCTCATAGTTAAACCAATAGGATTTGTACTAACACTAATTACAAGTGAAACTGTAGTTGAAACAGTATTTGTAGAGGCGTTTATTACACTTACTGAACTCGAATTATCATTTGCAACATAAACTTTTGCTCCATCGTGACTTACACATACACCCGTTGGACCACCACCAACTGGAATTGTAGCAATAACAGTATTGGAAGCGGTGTTTATTACACTTACTGAATTAGCACCATAATTCGTAACATATACCTTTGTTCCATCCGAACTCACGGATACTCCAAAAGGATGAGTACCAACTGGAATTGTTGCTGTAACAGTATTGGTAGCAAGATTAATAACGGATACGGTATTATCTTGACTATTTGTTATGTAAGCAGTTTGCGCATCAGCATTCGTTACTAAGAAGAACGCTACAACAAGAATCAGATTTGTAATTACTTTTTTCATTTTATTTAATTTTTATTTGTTACTATAATTTATTCAAGATTTTCCAAGATAACTTCCCTATCATATACCCGGGCATCGCTATTGTATATCAGGAATGGGCGTTTGTGTGTAAGGATTACATCATTCGGTCCCCGAAGTACATCATTCAGTCCCCGAAGTACATCATTCAGTCCCCGATTTACATCATTCAGTCCCCGAAGTACATCATTCGGTCCCCGAAGTACATCATTCGGTCCCCGAAGTACATCATTCAGTCCCCGAAGTACATCATTCAGTCCCCGAAGTACATCATTCGGTCCCCGAAGTATATCATTCGGTCCCCGAAGTACATCATTCAGTCCCCGATTTACATCATTCAGTCCCCGACTTACATCATTCAGTCCCCGAACTTGGTTGGGCAATGTCGGATTGTCGTAAAACATGGTGAATTTAAGGGTATCCAACCTGATAAGTAACAATTTCAATCCTGAAAGCCAATCGCCCTTCGCAATTTGCTGTAAGGTTGCAACTCTTTCTAAGAAGAAAATTCTATTCAATCTATCAAGTATTCTTTCCATTTCCAAAGATGTCGTTTTCTTTCATCGCCGCCAAAATTACTAAAATTAAGTATTGAAATAAAAAAATCCAACATTTCATACATTTCCGCAATAAATCCCACATTCCACAATAAATACCCTTGTATCGCCTCAATCCCCTCTATCCACGCCCCTTTCCACACTTTTTGGGAGAATGGTTTTAGGGAGAAAATAAAAAGTTACAGACCAAAAGTGTCATCGATCGTCTGTTTCTTGTCATTTATCGTCTGTTTGATGACACGTTACGTTGCATCCATGACATGTTACGTTGCATCCATGACATGTTACGTTGCATCCATGACATGTTACGTTGCATCCATGACATGTTACGTTACATCCATGACATGTTCCGTTGCATTCATGATATGTTAGGTTTCTTAGATGCCATTTTCGGTCTCTTTCAAAACATTTTCGGTATTTACACTTTCCCTTTTACCCTCCATAATTTTGTTCGCAACAAATTTTATATTTGCAGCGTGATGTTAAAGATTAAAAAGTATGTAGCCTATATTCTGTTGTTCGTGATGACGGCGTACAGTATTCCTAAGGAATTGCTGCACGAATTGCATCATCATACCGACACGGTTGATAGTTCTTATAAGGCTAATGCCTCCAAGGAAATCAATACGAAGCATACCCATTGCAATGCTTTTAATTTTGATGGTCCGGTTTTGTTTTATTCCTTTTATGTCTTTAATTTCGAGGATGATGCCACCTATTTTCCTTTTGTAATAGCAAGCATAGAGCCTTACTTTATTCATTCCCTCCATGAACATTTTCAGAGAGGTCCTCCCAATATTTATTTAGGTTAATAACCAATACGTTTTACTTTTCTTAATTCCCTTTGGGGGAAATCTATAATACCGGTTCTTCCGGTTTCAATTAACAATAAATATTTATAAAATGAAATATATATATCTAATAATAGTTACACTAATTTTATTGGCATCGAATGCCAATTACGCCCTGAATTCAGGTAAAACAAGTCTGTCAGGTAAGATTACCGACAGCCTCACGAAGGAATCCATCTTCGGAGTTACCATATACATCCCCGACCTCCAAAACGGTGCTGTATCTAAGATTGACGGAACATACAGAATTGATAACCTCCCTCAAACAAAAGTCCTCTTGCAAATCAGTTGCATCGGGTATAAATCCATCATCGCAACCATTGATTTAGCCACCACATCCATCAAAGACTTCGTGATGGAAACATCCGTCAAAGAGATTACACAATTCGTCGTTACGGGCACTTCACAAGCCACCGAACTGAAACGAAATCCGGTACCTGTTTCGGTTGTTGATCGCTTGAGTATTGTCCAAAGTGCCAGCACCAATGCCATTGATTTAATAGCCAGACAACCAGGGGTGAGTGCCGTTACTACTGGTCCGAATGTTTCCAAGCCATTCATTCGTGGCTTGGGATATAACCGTGTGCTCACTTTGTTTGATGGCGTTCGACAAGAAGGGCAGCAATGGGGCGATGAACATGGCATCGAAATAGACGAAACCTCTATTGATAAAATAGAAGTTGTTAAAGGTCCTGAAAGCCTTATCTATGGCTCTGATGCGATTGCTGGAGTGGTGAATTTATTGCCTGCCGCTCCCGTTCATAATGGTAGTATTATGGGGAATATCATTTCCAATTACCAAACTAATAACGGCTTGTATTTAATATCAGGCTCTTTGGCGGGGAATAGCAATGGTTTGATTTATGCCATTCGAGGCTCGAAGAAGCAAGCTACCGATTATCAAAATGCAGTGGACGGCAGAGTGTTCGGCACCAAGTTTAATGAGAATGATGCTAGCGGCTACATCGGAGTGAATAAGCACTGGGGATACACCCGTCTGAACTTCTCTACCTTCGATGACTATCAAGAAATCCCTGATGGTAGCCGCGATTCGGCATCTCGCAAGTTCACGAAACAGATTACTGAAGCCGATACCATCCGCCCCATCGTTTCTAATGATGAATTGAATTCTTATACTATCGGCACTTTGCATCAGCATGTGCAGCACTACAAGATTTATTCAACGAATAATTTCATCATCGGGAATGGTAAGCTGGGCTTGATTCTGGGCTACCAGCAGAATATACGCAGGGAGTTCAGTCATCCCGAAGCGGTGGATATTCCCGGTTTGTATCTGATCCTTAAATCATATACCTACGATCTGAAATATTATCTTCCCGAATGGCGCGGATGGGCAACAACCATCGGGGTGAACGGCATGTCGCAATCCAACAGGAATGCAGGTACGGAGTTTATTATTCCAGACTATAATCAGTTTGATGTTGGACCGTTTTTATATATCAAAAAGAACTTTAAACGTCTCGATATTAATGCCGGTATTCGCTACGACAGTCGTTCCTTCAGCAACGATGCGATGTATGTCAGGAATGATGCAGTTACGGGCTTTGACGGGATGGTTAATCTTCCTGATACTACTGGAGCGAATGCTGTATTCAGTAATTATAAGCATTCCTTTTCGGGACTATCGGGAAGCTTCGGGATGACTTATAATTTCACCGAACAGTTCTTGATCAAAGCTAATATCGCTCGTGGTTTCCGCGCTCCAAACATTGCTGAAATATCTGCTAATGGAGTACACCCTGGTTCTAATATCTATCAGGTTGGGAATCCGAATTTCAAGCCGGAGTTTAGCTTGCAAGAGGACTTCGGTGTGTTCTATGAATCGAAGCATGTGGCGGCAAGTATCGAAGTATTTAATAATGACATCACAAATTATATTTACAATGAAAAGTTGTTGAATACTTCGCATCAGGATTCTGTGGATAGTCAGGGAAATCAGTTCTTCCAATTCCAGGCTGCGGAGGCTCGGTTGTATGGCGGCGAATTCAGTTTGGATATTCATCCGCATCCCTTGGATTGGTTGCATTTCGAGAACTCCTTTTCCTTTGTTTATGCCATTAACAAAGGCGTTGCGGGTATCCCTGTTAATGATAGTGCCAAATACCTCCCCTTTATTCCTCCAATGCACACACATTCAGAGTTGAGAGCGGACATCAAGAAGAAGTATAAACATTTTGCTGCCTTGTATGCCAAGATTGAGATGGAGTGGTATGCCAAACAAGACCGAGTTTATTCAGCCTTCAACACCGAAACGCCTACTCCTGGCTACACACTATACGGTGCTGGAGCAGGTGGTGATTATACCAACAAAAAAGGACGAACTTTATTCAGCATCAACATCGCGGCTACGAATATTACGGATGTGGCGTATCAAAGTCATCTTAGCAGATTGAAATATTTTGAACAATACACATCCTCTCCTAACGGGCATCTCGGAATTTATAACATGGGCAGAAACATCAGTTTTAAACTGACCATTCCATTAGATTTAAAACAGCCGAAAGCCGAGACTTCCATTTAACATTTCAAGACAATGAGCCACGATAGTCGCATCCATGACCACAGTCATGCTCACGAGCATAATACGAGATGGGTGGTGATCCTCACTGCCATTACGATGGTGATAGAAATAGCGGTGGGATATTATTCTAACTCGATGGCATTGCAGGCAGAGGGGTGGCATATATCTTCTCATGTATTTGCGATTGGATTAACATGGCTGACCTACATCATTATCAGGATTTATTCGTCATCCGAGAAGGTTTCGTTTCACAAAGAAAAGCTGCTTGCTATCTCTGGCTTTACGAGTGCTATTGTTCTCCAAATCATTGCCGTTATCATGGTTATTGAATCCATCGAAAGATTGATTAATCCCTTACCTATCAAATTCGGAGAAGCCATCGTGGTAGCGATACTGGGCTTAGTAGTGAATGGGTTTAGCGCAACGCTATTGCATCACAAAGCAGAGCATACAGATCACAATATTCGGGCTGCGTACCTGCATGTATTGGCAGATGGAATCACGAGCCTCACTGCAATCATCGCCTTGGTGGCGGGGATGTATTTTCATTGGTATTTCTTAGACGCGGTAAGCGGAATTATCGGTTCTGTTGTGATAACTTTTTGGGCTTTATCCCTGATCAAAAACTCGGGCAGTGTGCTGATTGATTTCAGGAGGAAGAACGGGAGCGAAAGATAACCAATTAGCCCTCGTATTATTCATTACGGGGGCTACATTTGGTTTATTCAGCATCTAAAAATAAGGCTTGAACAGTTCCATAAACTCTTTTGGGGGAGGGCAAGGTTTATTCTTTATTTTATTTACGAAAACCAAGGTCGTGGAGGCGGTATTCAGTAGCTCGTCTTGCTCATTATAGGTCTCATAATCGAATATCAGGCGGACGGTTGGCTTCGTACTAATCTTGGTGATGATGCTCAAATTTTCATCATACAAAGCGGGTTTCAAGAAATTAATATTGAACGAAACGACGGGCAGCAAGATTCCACTGCCTTCCAAATCGCGATAGCTCATTCCCAAATTCCGCATTGCCTCTACCCTACCGACTTCAAAATATTGGGCATAGTTTCCGTAATAAACATAGCCCATTTGGTCGGTTTCGGCATATCGTGTTCTGATTCTGGTTTCTGAAATATACATTTTATTATTTTATTTGGCAGGACAAAAGTAAACATTTGCGGGATGAATCTTCGACATCCACATTTTTATTAATCGATTCGGGGAAGTACACTGGGCAAGCAAGGGGGACATCCCGCGAAAGCTCCTCCAAAACCGGAATTACTAATAGAAACCCACGCAGCCGTTGGGATTGACCCCTGTTTCTATCGTTAAATACCCCTAAAACGACCCTAAATACCTTGAAAACTCCAACGAGTTTTCCGAAAACTCCAACGAGTTTTCCGAAAACTCCAACGTGGTTTCGGAAAACTCCAACGAGTTTTCTGAAAACTCCAACGTGGTTTCCGAAAACTCCAACGTGGTTTCCGAAAACTCCAACGTGGTTTCTGAAAAATATAAAATAAGAAAGCCCTCCATATTCCGCGAATGGAATTGGAGGGCTTTCTGGGGGAATTAATACCTTGTGTTTATTGGATGATCAACTTCGTTTGAAGAATCGCTTCGCCGTTTTGCAATTGGATCAGATAAATTCCTTTTGCGAGGGTGGCTACATCGAGGTCTATCTGGTTGTTTCCAATAATCGAAGCGTGGCTTTCGTTCATCATAATCCTGCCCGTAACGTCCATCAATCGGAGCGTATAAGTTCCTTCTGTTATGGAGAGGAAGGTAACAGATACTTTGTCGTTCGCGGGGTTCGGGAATACGTTGAAGGCATCCGTTTGGTCGGCATTCATGGCATCCTCGTCTTTGTGAACGAGGGTGGCGAATGTCTGGATAGGGCTCCAGCCCGAATTAATGGATTGGGATGCGTTGCAATTCGTCCTCACCTGCCAGTCATATTGGGTATTAACCGAAAGCGCGGAGAAGGTATAATGCGAATTAGGCGGCATCGGATACATCGTCCAGCTATTAAGCCCATGCTTGCTAATCTGGATAGAGAATCCATAATAACAGGACGGCTGTACCCAATTCGCAGAAGCCGAAGTGGCAGCAACATTGGAGGTGGAGAGATTGGTCGGAATCACACAATCGGTACTTAATGTAACAGAAGTGCTTCCGGTGCATCCATTAGAACTCATCACAGATACAGAATAGGTTCCTGGAGTAGAAACTACGATGGCAGGAGCATTGCTGCCGGTACTCCAAAGGTATAGAACATAAGTTTGATATACACTAAGCTGTATCGGGCTGCCACCACAGAATACGGATATACTTCCCGCAATACCCGGGGTTGGAGCCGTAAGGACTGTAACTGTTTTTTGAGCACTGGCAGTACAATTTCCACCATTGCTGACAGTAACTCGATACGTACCGCCGGTAGTCGCTGTAATTGCTTGCCCAGTAGCACCCGTACTCCAAACGTATGAAGCATAACCAGCACCAGCATTTAAAGAGACACTGCCACCTGGGCAAAAGGTTGTAGCACCAATCGCAGTAATAGTAGCTTGTATGGCATTGCTGACGGTAACTACTTGGCTTGCCGAACCAGTACACCCATTCAAATCATGCACCGTAACTCTGTAATTACTTGCTGTGCCAACAGTAATCGGAACATCATGGGCATTGTTACTCCAGATATAAGTTCCGGTAAAGCCCGTAGCACTCAAGGTAACACTACCACCGGTACAGAAATTAACAGGACCATTGGCAGTAATCACAGGAATCGGCAATGGATTAACAGTCACCACCTGACTTGTAGTGCTTGTACAACCATTGGCATTGGTTACAGTTAATGAATAAGTACCGCTGCTATTAGCGATAATGCTTTGGGAAGTAGCACCTGTACTCCAATGGTATGCTGTCGCAGGATTAGCGATTAAAGTTACCGAACCACCCACACAGAATGATGTAGAACCACTTGGAGTAATTGTAGCATTAGGCAAAGGATTCACCGTTACAGTAATTGAAGTTGAATTACTACATCCATTAGCATCGGTAACGGTAACGGAATATGTACCGCTCGATGAAGCATTAATTGTTTGAGTTGTAGCACCATTGCTCCAGCTATAAGAAGTGAATATACCAGCATCCAATAATACCGAACTACCTTGGCAGAATGTTGTAGCACCGCTTGGTGTAATGGCAGGAATGGGGTTTGGATTTACAGTAACCACTTGGGATGTTGAACCAGTACATCCATTTGCATCGGTTACTGTTAAGAAATAAGTATTAGAAGTAGTTGCAACAATAGTAAGAGCAGTTGCACCAGTACTCCACAACAACGAATTAAAACCAATACCTGCCAAAGTTACACCACCACCAGCACAAAACGTAGTAACACTCAAAGGAGTTATAACAGCAGTAGGCAATGGGTTTACGGTAACATTAATAAATGTCGTACCAGTACAATTGTTTGCATTGGTAACAGTTACGAAAAACATTCCTGACGTAATGGCATTGATTGTTTGAGAGGTAGAGCCATCGGTCCAGTTGTATGAAGAGAACGAGCCAGCATTCAATGTAACCGAACCACCTTGACAGAATGTTGTTGCTCCACTTGGGGTAATGGTTGGAGTTGGAGTCGGATTGACTGCAACAGTTTGGCTTGCTGTACCAGTATTTCCATTACCATCAGTTACGGTTACTATATAGCTTCCACTTTGGGTAATAGCTGTAGCTTCTGTGGTTGCACCATTGCTCCATAAATAGGACGTCCAAATACCAGCATCCAATGATACAGAACCGCCGGCACAGAATGTCGTATTTCCACTTGGCGAAATACTTACATTCAAATTTGGAATAGTAACCGTAACTACTACCGAAGCCGTACCCGTACAACCATTCCCATCAGTTACTGTAACAGTATAAGTACCACTCGTAGTTACATTAATTGTTCGAGAAGTGGCACTTGTATTCCAATTATATGCCGAATAAGAACCGGCATCCAGTGTTACATTTCCACCTGTTACAAAAGTAGTGGGACCGCTCGGGGTAATACTTACAGAAGGATTACTATTAACCGTAATACCAGTAGAAGCAATACCCGTACAACCATGATTATCTGTAACGGTTACATTGTATATTCCTGCGCTATTAACATTAATCATTTGAGAATTTGCATTCGTACTCCAATGATAAGATGAATAACTACCTGCATCCAAAGCCACAGAACTACCCTGACAAATAGAAGTAGAACCACTCGCAATAACCGGTGTAGGCAAATCATAAACTGTAATAGTTATAGAAGCCACAGCCGTACAACCAGCACCATTAGTAGTAGTTACACTATAAGTTCCGTTTGTTGTGGTAATAATATTAGCAGTAGTAGCACCCGTACTCCAATTATATTGGGCAAATGGATTAGAATAAAGCGCAACAGAACCACCCATACAGAAAGTAGTAGCCCCAATAGGACTAATACCACCCACCGGATTAGAAACCGAACTTATAATTCCCGTAGAAGTCCCCGTAGTACCCACATTATCACTAATAGTTACAGTATAATGCCCCGCCACAGCAGTAATAGTACTATCGTTAGAACCATTACTCCAGTTATACAAATAAGGAGGCACACCACTCGTAGCATGTACAGTAAGCGTTCCATTAGTATTTGGGCAAGATGATTGAGTACTCGTAAAATTAATATTCAATCCACCCAATTTAGTAGAATCAATATTATCATCATATCGGTTCTCTCCCGGTATCGTATTCACAATACTTCCAAATACCCAGGTAGAAGCATTCAACACATTCCAATTGAAGGTAAAGTTCACACTATCATGCTGCGGGAAATGACCATTCAAATAATAAAACAAAACCTGCTGCCCCTGCTGATTAACAAACTTAAAGTTCACCGTAGCATCCGCATCCAAATCACCACTATTAGCAATCGTTACATCAAATGAAATAGTCTGTCCCGAAGTAGGAGTTGTATCACTTGGAGTAATATGAGTAAAATACAAATTAGGAGAATTACCCACAATAACAGCCCTTGTAGCTTCGTTATTCATATAATCACTTTCCTGTATCTCCTGATTTTGATTCACACCCGCCCTCAATATATGCACCCCAACAATCGGAGAACTCCAAGTAGTCGGAATCTGAATCGTATTATGGTCACCTTGTGCCAAATAACCTCTATCCCTCACCGAATCAATCATCGTATTATCCGCTTTCAAAGTAATCCAAACCGAGTCATTTCCATTAAAATCAGAAGTACCTATATTCTCATAAGAAATATCCAAAGTAATAGGCTGATTAGGTGCCGGGTTCAGCATACTTGGATTAATAAATTGAGATAATATTCTATAATCATGCAAGCAAACACTATGAATCTCTATTACCATCTCATTGTTGCTATTATCTGTTTCAGGGTAATTACCATCATAGTTAGCAGTCATTCTTAATAAATAAGTACCTGGCAATGGTGGAGCAAATACCGTAGGCAGTTGAGCAAGATACGGACAAGAATAAGTTTTGCCAACATTATTCGTAGTAGCATAACCTAAATCTGTCCAGCCCGGAGCTAAACCAGGTCCACTAATTTCAAACTTTGTTTTAACATGGCTTGCTGTATAACTACCATTGCTGTATAAATAAGCATATATATTAATAGGTTGGTTACAAAGTACATTATAGAACCACCAATCATGACCAAAACAAACATGCCCTAATGCAAAATCATAACCCAAAGAAGTATGGTTAGAATTATTGTATTGTGCCAAATCATAAGTAGCATTGGCAGGGTCAGCAGTTACCGTTAATTCTGCCCCCGGAGATGCTGGAGTTGGAATAGTCATCGTAATATTTGCAGTAGCCCCGGCAGCAAGGTTTCCATTATAAGTATAAATATAAGATGAACCATTTGATAAATCAAAATCAACATCAAAAGGACCTATAGCCGTAAAACCGCCCTGATTTCCAATAACAGCAGTAACCGTAATATCACTATTATTATAAGGGTCAATAGGTGTTACCCCAAACGTACCACAACCCGCCACATACAAATCGGGATGACACATATTAGAATAACCATTAATGACAAGAATATTATTCCCTTCCTCACATTCATGTACCGCATCAGTTGTATCAGCCGAAAGTGCAAAAGTATAAACCCCAGTATCTACAAAGTTATGCGGGAAGTTCACACAAACAACATTGTTGAAACATCTTGGTAGAATGTTTCCAATCTTTTGAGAATAAATTGCCTCGGTATTTCCTTGGTTAATAACATGGAGATTTAACCAAATACTATCGTGCGTTTCATATCCTCCCAAATTATAAATACAGAAAGGAATATAATTTTGAACACATTGATAATAACTACTGTAAGAGAAATTAGGAGTTGGTGCAGGAACAATATCTGCACAGGCATCCCATACAGTAACCGTTTGGCAGAATGTATTATTAGCAAAATTTCCTTCTAATAAAGCAAAATCAGAATTTCCATTAACACAAATACTGTAAGTACCCGGAAGCGTGAAAACAATATTAGGAAGATTGAAACTTTGACTTGTACCAGGATTGAAAGGTACAGTAGTTTGAGAAGTACCTGAAGAAGGAAAAACTCCGGTACTTGGAGAAATTGTCCAAGTGGTAAGTGTAGGAATTTGAACAGTATCGGTAGAAGAATTTACAATGGTGTAAGTTCCGGTGAAGTTTTGATTGGCAGCAAAACAAGAACCTATGGACATATGCCCGCCGATGTCTCCACCGCCACCACCACCGCCGCCACCGCCACCACCGCCACCGCCAGATGGGCAGGGAACGATGCCGAATGTAGTTGCTGTATCTCCATCAAGAGTATAATCGGTAATGGAGATTTGTAAATCATAAATACCAATAGAAGCAGGACCAGTAAAACCAATAGCATAGTGCCCGGAATTATTAGTGTAGCCAACAAAGGTAGCACCCGTAGAAGGAACACGAACAGTTACCGTAGCACCCGCACAACTCGGGTCTTGTAATGGAACGGCTGTGTTACGATAATTTGCAACTCCATAAACAGTACTTCCATTGCAGGAATAATAAGGGCTAACATCGGCAGTAATCTCTATATCTCCGGGGAGGATAAATGCACCACAAAGAAAAGGACGAATGGCAGAGTTGTCCAGTTCGTTGGTTTCGGTAATGTCATTATTATAATCAATAACTACTTGCATAGGATTCCAACTGGGAACTGGAGGTGCTGTAATATTCCACGTAACAGTGGTGTTGGAATGGGGATAAAGATTAGCAACCGTTACATCTCCGTAATTTGTAAGAGAATCAAATTGGTTGTGCAAGTGAACTACAAAGTTACTTGCGGTGTAATCAGATTCATTATGGATAGTAACATAGACCGTAAGAGGAGCCGAAGGGTCGGGGTGAGAATTACTGAATGTAATATCATTAGCAAAAAGATAAACATTAGGAGCAATTAACACATCGGGAGCATTGAACGGACCAAAAGAAGCGGAGCAAGATGAATTGGAATTATCATTGGCAATGATTCTACTTTGCCAGTTTATGCCTGTAGGTAAGTTACCAACATTGATAAAATATTTCTTTCCATCCACCGTGTTCACGTCGTTAGGATCGTCTTCTTGCATTACAAATGAACGGTCGTAAGCATCTACGAAACTGCCATTTCCTTCGTAATCCATGATAAGGCGTGGGAAGGTGGATGCAGGCAGATTATTATCGGCATCGAAATAGAGTATTTCAAAGTGATAATGGTCTAATGCGCCGCCAGTGGTAGGGCTTACTATGTTATTTGTAAAATCATTAGTACCCGTAAAAGCAAAATACGGAGCATTACCCGAAATTGAAACATCGGTGGAGGCTGTAGCAGTGCAGCCGCCATTCCCCGTAACTGTTACGGTGTAGGTTCCGGTATTGATGCTTTGAATATTACTGATAACAGGGTCTTGAACAGTGGAAATGAAGTTATCGGGGCCAGACCATTCTAAATAAGCTATGTTCGTTCCATTGGCAAATAAATTTATATCTACCCCTGTACAATACGGACCGGAATTGGTGGCAACTACTGTCGGATAAGGATTGGCAATGACGGATATTGAAGAAGTACCCGTGCATAATGTGCTCAAATCTGTTATTGTAACGGAATAAGTGTTAGTTGATGAAACAATAATTGAAGATATTGTGTCGCCCGTTGACCATAAAGTGGAAATATTATCAACGGGAAGGGAATTAATTACAACATTTCCTCCGATACAAAAAGATATTGGTCCATTAGCAACAATGGAAGCGGAAACACTATTCACGGTAATATCAATAGCATCGGTGGCAGTACATCCATTATTGTCATTTATGGTAACAACATAAGTTCCACTGTTCGTTGCATTAATTGATTCTGTATTTCCTCCATTGCTCCACGAATAACCAGTATAGCTTCCAGCATCCAAATAAACAGAGCCGCCATTACAGAATATTGTAGGACCACCGGGAATAATTGTTGGATCGGTTGGTAATGGATTAACGGTTATAGAAACCATGTCAGACCCGGTGCAACCATTTATATCTGTAACAATAACAGATTTTAATCCGCCTGTTGATAGATTAATATAACTAGTGGTTTCACCATTGCTCCAACTAAAGGAAACATAATTTCCTGCATCTAATGTTACAGAACCGCCTTCGCAGAAGGTGAAAGGTCCATTAGCTGTAATAACGGGAACTGGGTTTGGATTTACGGTAACATCACTGGAACCAACACCTGTACATCCATTATTATCAGTAACTGTAATACTATAGGTTCCACTTGTAGAAATTGTGATTGAAGATGTTGTAGCTCCTGTACTCCATAGATATGCAGCATAAGCACTAACACTTAAATCAACAGATCCTCCATCACAAAAGGTGGTTGGACCACTCGCTGTAATTGTAGGAGAAGGCAATCCATTACTGTTCACAAATTGAGAGGCAATTGCAATGCAGCCAAAACTATTGGTAACAGTGACTGAATTATTTCCTGTGGTCGTTACAAGAATAGATTCCGTGGTTGCTCCATTGCTCCAATGATATGATGAATGTGCCCCGGCATCAAGTGTTACAGAGCTTCCATTACAGAAGTCAACAGGACCGTTATGGCTTATTGTTAATACCGGGTTTGGATTAACAGTAACCGATTGCGTTGCAGTTGCAGAACAGCCAGTAACATCGGTAACGGTAACTTCATAAACTCCACTAACGGTAACATGTATTGAAGAAGTCGTTGCACCATTGCTCCATGAGTAGGATGCGTAATTCCCTGCTTGCAATGTTACAGAACCGCCGTCGCAGAATATTGTCGAACCACTTGGAAGGATTGTTGGTGTGGGAATTGAATTTCCAGTAATGGTTATGGAAGCAGTATTCGTACAACCATTTCCATCACTAACAGTAACCACATAATCCCCTCCTGCAGATATTAAAATCGTTTCATCTGTTGCACCATTCGTCCAAAGATAGGATGAATAAACACCAGCATCAAGAGTTACATCATTACCATCACACAAGGCAGAACCCGAAGTCGAAGAAATAATAGGTGCTGGTAAAGGATATACCACCACGTCATGCGAGATGCTGCTATCCAAGCCACTTACAGAACTATGAGTAGAAAGCATGACGGTATAAGTTCCTGGCAAGATGTAGTTATGTGTTGGGGAAGAAGCAGTATCCGTATTTCCATCACCAAAATCCCAGAGATAAGTGTCGGCTTCGGTGGTCATGTTAGTGAAGTTTGTTGCTTGATTAAAACATACAGGTGTATTACTACCAAACGCAGCGACTGGAATAGAATCGCGATGAAAAGTCTCACTAATCATAACACTCCAAGCACCTGGGGTATCTTCAAATTGAATGTGGAGAACATTATCCCCAGCCACAGTGTAATTGCGGGTATCTATCTGATTTATTAAGTCCAAAGGATTAACAGGAGTGGGAAGCGTTACCGAAATCAAAGCATTAGGATTATTATTGAAATAATACCGATAGCCGATGACAGAATTAGAAACAATGTTGCTTCCAAACTTTACAAATACCTGACTCTGCACAATACTCCATGAGCCTCCTGCATCGAGAAAGCGAATGTGTAATACATGCAAACCATTGTTCAATAAAACCGCATCCACAAAGGTGGTGAGATCCAATTCCATTTGATTGACTACGGTATGATAGGAGTGATTCGCAAAATCATTATCAAACCAATATTCATAAGCAATCATCAAACTATTCGTAGTCGGGGTGTTATAGAATTGTTGCGTTTGGGTGATACTCCAATTGCTGCTGTCATCCTGAAAACGGATGTGGAAAGTATGCAAACCGGCACTCAAACTGCCAGTATTTATAAACCCTGCATCAATATCCAATTCAATAACTGGAACGACTAATGAAACGGAAGTATGAGCAGGATAATCAGTATCGAACCAATATTCATAGTTCGTGATATACTTGATATGTTGGGCTATTCCCGGGCTGAACCATAGGAATAGCAGCATGGCAAAGATTATTATCTTCTTCATCTTTTTTATTATTAAGATTAATAAAAAGAAAAATTAATTGCCTTGCGCCGATACGTGAATGTTTAATGGCAGATGCCCTTGCGAATCGGTGCTGGTGCCGATAGACGATACTTTGATGTGCGGATTATAAGGCACACCGCCTTGCTTGTAAGGCACAGCCGTTCCATAGATTCCACAGTCGGTATTGTCGGTGCCGTAGAGGTGGGCTATGCTGGAATTTTGAACATGATAATCGTTTGTGGAATTGTAGCTGTATCCACTTTGACTGACAAAAATAGTGGCTGGCGATACAAGCCACTGGGTATTGAAATCGGTTCCGGGCAGGGGCCAGTAAGGTCCATCGGTGAAGATGTTGTTATTGAATATGCATCCGCCTCCAGAGTAGGTGTATGGATAGTTGGTTACTTGAATGGCAAAAATGTTGTTGTTGAAATAACAATTATCAGTTACATAAAATACATAACTACCGTATGTTGCCATTAAAAAGATGTTGTTGGTGAAGGTGGTTCCGGCATTCCAACGCTCTATGTAAGAGCCAAAGACACATTTCGTAAAGGTCGCTCCACCCGTGGTAACACCATCTACATAACTATCGAATATACATTCCGAGAACAGGAGGTTGGATGTTCCAACGGGGTCTGACCAGCCAGCTATAACTCATGTTGCGAAGCGGCAACGGCTGAATAAATAGTTTGCCATTACAGCATTTCCATTGATAGCGCAGTTGCCATTTAATCTTACATAAGTTGAGCCAAAATAAATCCCTGTACAGCTTCCTCCTGATGCATCGCCAGAGATATTTATTTCGGTATTATAACATGGGTTTGGTGCATTCAATACTGTGATGCCAGTAGCATTCGTAGAATCCGGCAAAGCCCCTGCGCCTACTAAATTCACGGCTTTGGTGATGTTCTCATTCACTGCCCATACACCGCCCGGAATGTAAATAAAATCTCCATCCACAGCAGCCGCAATAGCAGCATCAACAGAGGTGAAAAACGATGGTGAATTTCCATGCTGAAGGGTTACGACATTCTGTGCATGCACAGTGGTTAAAGCAAGTGCAACGACACTTATTACGATGACGATAATTTTGTTTAAATTCTTCATTTGATTAATTATTTATTTGCGCTTACTTGGTCCAGGCATCGGCTCTCCTGTTATTTGTGGGCGCAATATTAGGAAATATTTTATTAAATCGCAAAACAATCTGCTATTATTCTTAACAAACGATGAATAAGGCTTAATTTCCGGAATAAAATATCAAATACACCTAACACCCTCCAAACTATTCTCAATGGCTTCTGAAGGAATACTTTTGGCTTCCGAACGAATGCCGTTAGCTCGCGAGCTATTGGGAATAATTCAATAGACCTCTTTCATAAATCACCATTCATAAATCCTCTCATGGCACGTCCGCTGCTGCCTTTCGGACGTTATGGACACAAAATTACCAGTAGGAAAGATAAAGGACACTAAAAATAAGGTATTCTGTCATGGATGTAACGTAACATGTCATCGAAGCAACGTAACATGTCATCGAAGCAACGTAACATGTCATCGAAGTAACGTAACATGTCATTGAAGCAACGTAACTTGTCATTGAAGCAACGTAACATGTCATTGAAGCAACGTAACATGTCATCGAAGCAACGTAACATGTCATCGAAGCAACGTAACATGTCATTGAAGCAACGTAAAATGACATTGAAGCAACGTAAAATGACACTTTTGGTCTTAATC
This sequence comes from uncultured Bacteroidota bacterium, assembly GCA_903844645.1. Classification (GTDB taxonomy): domain Bacteria; phylum Bacteroidota; class Bacteroidia; order AKYH767-A; family JABDAW01; genus JABDAW01. The sequence goes on along the minus strand of CAIMUP010000073.1, from coordinate 9,639 downwards.
TTTTTATTTTCTCCCTAAAACCATTCTCCCAAGAAGTGTGGAAAGGGGCGTGGATAGAGGAGTTTGAAGCGGTGGAGGGGGAAATTGGAAGGGAAAAGCAATTTGGGGAGAAATAGTGTGAATAAACTTTCCTACTTTTGCCCCTGATTAACAAAATCAATTACTGCCATGAAAAGAATCCTAACCATATTAACGATTATTCTCTTAACGATTAACGTTACCGCCCAAGACAAACACCTCATTGACTCCCTCGAAACCCAATTAAAAAAGCATGAAGATGTCAAGAAAGAATTGGGTATTAAGGCTCCTGTAATGATGGATAGTATAAAGGTGAATATCTTGTATCAAATAGGTCTTGCCAATATAGATGGCAACCCCGACAAGGCTTATGATTATGGCAATCAATGCTGGACGATTTCTCAAAGTATCAATTATAAAACAGGTATTGCGAATGCTTATATTTTATTTGGAAGGATTCATCGCCGCAAAGGGAATTTTATAGATGCTTTGGACTATTTAAATAAAGCATTAAAGATTTTTGGGGAATTAAAAAATAAAAAAGGGATAGCCAATAGCACTCGTATTTTAGGGACAATTTATGGCGATCAGGGGAATTTTCCAAAAGCATTGGAATCTTTGCATCGTTCATTAAAAGCTTATGAGGATATAGGCGATAAATCAGGAATCGCCTGGAACTATTATGACATAGGCTATAATTTGCATGTTGAAGGTAATTATGAAGAAGCATTAAAGAATGACAAAGCGGGGCTTAAGATTTTTGAAGAATTGAATGATAAGCGAGGCATTTCTTATGTCGCGAATAATATTGGAGAAGTCTACTCCAAGCTGGGTAATTATGCTGAAGCAATTAAAAATTATCAACGAAGTTTGAAAATTTCAGAAGAAATCGGAGATAAATATTCAGTAGCTTTTAATTATATTGACATAGGTGAATCGAATGCCGGAAAAGGCGAACAGGATGAAGCTTTAAAAAATTATATGGCTGCATTAAAAATCTTTGATGATATAGGGGATAAGAAAGATATTGCTGTTTCTTATAATAAAATCGGAGAGAATTACCTGAAACAAAACAAGCTGAAAGAGGCTCTGAACTATGAAACCAAAGGTCTTGATATGGCTAAGGAAATAGGGGTTAAGAATGAACTTATTACAGCCTATAAAAACCTTGCTTTGATTTATTTTAAAATGAATGACTACCGGTCAGCTTATGCTAATGAAGTCCTTTATACCACCCTGAAGGACTCTGTTTTCAGTACCGAAAGTTCAAGCAAGATTACCCAGCTTCAAATGAAATATGATTACGACAAAAAAGAAGTTATGGAGAAGGCAGCAGGAGATAAAAAGGATGCCTTGCATACCTTGACCAATTATATTTTGATAGGAGGATTGTTTACGCTTTTTGCCATTGCATTATTTGTATTAAACAGGTACAGGCTTATTCGAAAGCAAAAAGAAATTATTCAAAATGAGAAAGACCGTTCAGAGAATTTATTGTTGAATATTCTACCCTCGCAAGTCGCCAAAGAACTCAAAGATGATGGCAAGGCAGAGGCACGACATTATGAGATGGTTACTGTGATGTTCACCGATTTTAAGGACTTTACCAGGATTGCCGAACAGCTCTCGCCTGGTCAATTAGTGGAAGAAATTCATACCTGTTTCTCTGCCTTTGACAACATCATTCACAAGTATCAAATAGAAAAGATCAAGACTATTGGGGATGCTTACATGTGTGCAGGAGGCTTGCCAGTAGCTAATAAAACCCATGCCGAAGATACTGTGAAAGCAGCACTTGAGATTCGTGATTTTATGGCGAATCATAACAAAGAAAAACTTGCTAAAGCCGAACTTCCTTTTGAGATTAGAATAGGAATTAATACAGGACCTGTAGTAGCAGGAATTGTCGGGGTTAAGAAGTTTGCTTATGATATCTGGGGTGATACCGTGAATCTTGCATCCCGCATGGAAAGTTCAGGTAAGGAAGGCGAGGTGAATATCTCCGGCAGCACTTATGAATTGATTAAGGATAAATTCACTTGCACTCATCGCGGGAAGATTCAGACTAAGAACAAGGGCGAGGTGGATATGTATTTTGTTGAGTAATGAATTTTGGCGATAAAAACAGATATGTTCGTTTCATCCCCTGTATGGTTTCCCAATTAATCATCTGCCAAGTTTATCATCTTACATTATTCTATAGAAATAAAACTCCCGCCCCTGCGGCACTGAAACGCACCTTCCGGTTTTCATTTCTTTCATCGTTTTATAATTGCGACCTCTGGGAGCAGCAACACGATGAGGAAGATAATTATAAAAGAAAAGCTCACATTTCATTTCCCGATAGTTTGTTAATTTCGCCCCCGCTATGACGAATGAACAATTACGAGATTTACGAGACCGCCTCCTCTCATTAAGGAGGTTTCTTTGATGTGGATGTCAAACTGAATGAAATCGCGAAAGTGGAACAACTTTCTCAAACCGATGGTTTCTGGGATAATCCCAAAGAAGCCGAACAGATATTGCGCTCCGTAAAAATGAATAAATATTGGGTTAATGCTTACGAAAATACCGAATTATCGGTGAATGATTTGGCGGTGATGTACGATTTTTTCAAGAACGGTGATGCCACCGAAGCCGAATCGGATATTGCTTACGCAGATACTCTTCGTCTAATCGAAGATTTGGAATTTAAAAACATGTTGAGCGGCGAAGAAGATCATCTCTCGGCGGTGCTTCAAATCAACTCCGGAGCCGGCGGAACAGAAAGCAACGATTGGGCAGAAATGCTGATGCGCATGTATCTCCTTTGGGGCGAACGGAATGGTTTTAAGATGAAAGAACTGGATCGGCAGCAGGGAGAAGTTGCTGGGATAAAATCGTGTGCGCTGGAGTTCGAGGGCGACTACGGATACGGATATTTGAAGGGAGAAAATGGTGTGCATCGCTTGGTTCGGATCAGTCCTTTTGATGCCAATGCGAAGCGACATACTTCCTTCGCCTCGGTCTATGTTTACCCTTTGGTAGATGATTCGATTAATATAGAAATTAATTTGGCTGATGTCAGCTTCGATACCTTTCGCTCTGGCGGCAAGGGTGGGCAGAATGTCAATAAAGTCGAGACTGCCGTTCGATTGCATCATGCTCCAAGCGGCATCATCATTGAATGTCAGGCAGAACGCAGCCAAAATATGAACAAAGAAAAAGCCCTGAAGATGTTGAAGTCGCAGTTGTATGAAATGGAGATTCGTAAACGCAACGAAGCCAAGACAGTAGTGGAATCGAAGAAGAAAAAGATAGAATGGGGTTCGCAGATTCGTAACTATGTGATGCACCCTTACAAGTTGGTGAAAGACCTGCGCACGGATTATGAAACATCCAACGTGAATGCGGTGATGGATGGTGATTTGAATGATTTTATAAAAGCATACTTAATGGAATATGGCAGCAAAAAAAATTGACAATTCGTTTACAATTTATCACAATCCGCGATGTACAAAAAGCCGCGAAGCTCTCGACATTTTGAAGTCGAAAGGAGTAGAAATTAAAGTGAACCGATACCTCGTTATCCCCCCTACCCTGGATGAAATGAAAGAATTATTGAAGAAGCTTAACATGCGACCGATGTACATTCTTCGCAAGGAAGAAGATCTGTTCAAGAAGAAATTCAAAGGCAAATATTTCACCGATGACGAGTGGATGAAGATCATGATAGAGAACCCGATTCTCATCGAGCGTCCTATCATTACGCATTTGAATAAAGGCATTCTTTGCCGCCCTCCTCGCAGAGTTTTAGAGTTCTTTCAGGTAGAAGAAGATTAATATTGACTATGGAATACAGAATAGAAAAAGATACGATGGGACCTGTTGAGGTTCCTGCAAACCGCTACTGGGGAGCGCAAACCGAACGCTCTCGCAACAATTTTAAGATTGGCGGGCAACGCATGCCTGATGAAGTAATTAAAGCATTCGCCATTCTTAAAAAAGCTACCGCTTTCACGAATAACGAACTAGGTGTTTTATCCCAAGAGAAGGCTGAAATCATCGGAAAGGTTTGTGATGAAATCCTTGCAGGGGAATTAGATGATGAGTTTCCATTGGTAGTGTGGCAGACCGGCTCTGGCACACAATCAAACATGAACATGAACGAGGTGATTGCGAACCGTGCTCATGTATTAATGGGTGGGAATTTATTGGATGAAAAGAAGACCATTCATCCGAATGATGATGTGAATAAATCACAATCATCGAATGATACTTTTCCTACCGCTATGTCTATTGCGGCTTATAAAATTATTGTTGAGAATACCATTCCTAACATTGAAATCTTGCAAAAGACATTAGCCAATAAAGCCACTGAATTCAAAGACATCGTGAAGATAGGAAGAACACATTTGATGGATGCAACACCGCTTACATTGGGACAGGAATTCTCTGGATATGCATCACAATTGGCGCATGGAATCAAAGCCATTAATCATACTTTAGCCCATCTTTCCGAACTCGCTTTGGGTGGTTCGGCAGTGGGTACTGGCTTGAATGTACCGAAAGGATATTCGGAATTAGTTGCGAAGAAAATTGCTGAATTAACAGGGCTTCCATTCATCACCGCAGAGAATAAATTCGAGGCTCTTGCAGCCCATGATGCCATGGTGGAAACATCCGGTGCATTGAAAACTGTTGCAGTTTCTTTGATGAAAATAGCGAATGATATTCGTTTGCTTGCATCGGGTCCGCGGTGTGGAATTGGTGAGATAATGATTCCCGAAAACGAACCCGGTTCTTCCATCATGCCGGGCAAAGTGAATCCTACTCAATCCGAAGCCATGACGATGGTTTGTGCACAAGTTATCGGTAATGATGTTGCGATAAATGTGGGTGGTATGACAGGGCATTTCGAGTTGAATGTCTTTAAGCCGGTCATTATTTACAACCTCTTAATCTCTGCCCGTTTGATTGGCGATGCCTGTAATTCATTCAACGAACATTGTGCTTTGGGCATTGAACCGAATCACGCTGCTATTCAAGAAAATTTAGAAAATTCTCTGATGCTCGTTACGGCATTAAATACCCATATCGGTTATGAAAATGCCGCCAAGATTGCCAAGAAAGCGCATAAAGAACAAAAGACCTTGCGCCAAGCGGCTATCGAATTAGAGTTGCTTACCGATGAACAATTTACCGCTTGGGTACAGGCGGATAAAATGGTTTAAGGTTTTAATCTTAAACTTCATCATCCTTTTATTGCAGCTCCCAAAAGGTCGCTATCATAAAAGGATGATGAATCCTGACAGTTGCCCCTGCAGCTGTAAGGCTTCATTCCATATTTTGATAAAAATCGTCAAAAACTCTCGAAATAAGATTAGCTTCGGCTGGAAAAAACATAGCTCCGCTACGAAAAAACACAGCTCCGCTAAAAAATGCGGAAGCTCCGCTGCAAAAAAACGCAAGACATCAGTCACCCGCAAGAGCACCGCTATGAATGGCGACAACTTTTCTTTGATTTGGAATAGAAAATTAGTCGAATGAGGCAAAATTTCAGTCAGCAGAGGCAAAATTTCAATGAGGTGCAATTTCATGTTTTCAACGTAAACCAGCTCCGCTAAAAAATGCGGGAGCTCCGCTACGAAATGCGGGAACTCCGCTACGAAAAACCGAAGAACATCAATCACCCGCCACACCTCCGCCACAACCTGCGACGAGACATCCACACCAGAAATCCCCACTTTTACCCCTGAATTTCCTAATTTTGCCATTCAATAAATAATTTAGGAAGATGAAAACACGGATACTATTAATTGTGATGCTTGCCTTGTTTGGCTTGAGTGGGAGGGCGCAAATAACTTTTCAGAAGACTTATGGAGGAGCTGATACAAATTATAGATGTTCGGTTCAGCAAACTAATGATGGAGGGTATATTATTGCTGGTAGCACCACCAGTTTTGGAGCCGGTAATAATGATATTTATTTAATCAAGACCAATGTTTATGGAGATACTTTATGGACCAAAACTTATGGCGGAATAGGAAATGATTTTGGAAGTTTTGTACAACAAACATTAGATGGAGGATTTATCGTTTGTGGAAGAACAACAAGTTTTGGTGCTGGAGGTTACGATGTTTATTTAATTAAAATAAATTCCAATGGAAATCTTTTATGGTCAAAAACATATGGTGGATTAGGGGATGATTTTGGGAATTGTGTAAGGCAAACATTAGATGGAGGATATATTGTTGTTGGCACCACTTTAAGTTTCGGAACTGGTGGTATTTACTTAATAAAAATTGATTCTTTGGGAGATTCGTTATGGACTAAAACATTTACTCATTTAACACCTATTGTGGAGGATCGAGGAGAATCGGTTCAACAGACTAATGATGGTGGTTATATTATATGTGGAGCATATATTTCTTTAGTCAAAACGGATAGTTTAGGCAATGTGCAATGGGTAAAAGAATTTAATGGTTTCAGCCCACCGTATTTATATTCAGTTCAGCAAACAGAAGACAATGGATTTGTTATGGTAGGTTATTTTATGAGCCATGGGTGCTTAATTAAAACAGATTCTATCGGAGGCATACTTTGGTCTAAACGATTATTGTTTTTGCAAGTATTAGAATCGGTAAGACAAACTACTGATGGTGGATATATTATGACGGGAATTTATTCAGCTAATCAAGAAAGTGCTTGTTTGATAAAGACAAATTCGTCAGGAGATATTTTGTGGTCAAAAACATTTGTTATTGGAAACGGGTTATCGGTACAACAAACAACAGATTTAGGATATATCATTGGAGGAGGAATGAGTCATACTTCACCATATATTTGTTTAATAAAAACTGATTCGAGTGGAAATAGTGGCTGCTCACAAAATCAAGGGGGTCAAAATATAAGTACCCTTTCCTTTCCAATTACATCCCCAACTCTGTATGTTTCAACTGGTGGTATAATTTCATCACCAAATACTTCCATGGGAAATAGTAGTGAAGAAATTGATCAATGTTATTCAGGAATTAATGAAATCTCTTCCACAACTTCCCTTCTCCTCTCCCCCAATCCCTTCACCACCTCTACCACCCTCACCCTTCAAGGCACCTATCATAACCCATCCTTATTCATCTACAACCTCCTCGGACAAGAAGTAAGAAGCATACCCGTAGGCACAAGCAAGCAAGTAACCATTCCCCGTGGCAACCTACCCGCAGGCATGTATTTCTATAAACTGATAGAAGATAATAAAGAAGTCCTCGGCATCGGCAAACTACTCGTTGAATAATTAAAATTTATGAAGATAGACATCATCACCATCCTCCCCAAACTCCTGGAAGGTCCCTTCAACGACTCCATTCTGTTAAGGGCACAAAAGAAGGGCTTAGTGGAATTAAACATCCATAACCTCCGCGAATATTCTTCGATGCGCCACAAAAACGTGGACGACTACGCCTTCGGTGGCGGTGCAGGCATGGTGATGATGATAGAACCCGTATTCAACTGCATCAACCATCTCAAAGAAACAACCACCTACGACGACCTAATTTACATGAGTCCCGATGGGGAAATGCTTACTCAAAAAGTGGCAAATACCCTCTCCTTAAAACAAAATATCATAATCCTCTGCGGGCATTACAAAGGTATTGACGAACGCATCCGCGAGCACCTCATTACCCGCGAAATATCCATCGGCAACTACGTCCTCTCTGGTGGCGAACTCCCTGCAGCCGTACTCTGCGACAGCATCATCCGCCTCCTTCCCGGCGTGTTAAACGATGAAACATCCGCCCTCGAAGATTCCTTTCAAGACGATTTGATAGCCCCACCGACCTACACCCGTCCCGCCGAATTTAACGGCTGGAAAGTCCCCGAAATCCTCCTCTCCGGCGATACCGCCAAGGTCGAAAAATGGAAGCACGAAAAAGCCATCGAACGAACCCAAGAACGCCGACCCGATTTGTTGGATTGAAGGATGTTATCAAATAAAAACGCCCTCCGATGCAACATCGAAGGGCGTTTTTATTAAATGGTAAGGCTACTTATTTCGCAATATTCACCGACCTCGTCTCACGAATCACCGTAATCTTTACCTGCCCCGGATACGTCATCTCGGTTTGAATCCGTTTCGCCAACTCCATTGAAAGAACATCCGCTTGTTTGTCGGTAATCTTTTCGCTTTCCACAATCACCCGCAGCTCTCTACCAGCTTGTATCGCATAGGTCTTTTCAACTCCCGGATAAGACAAAGCCATCGCCTCCAAATCCTTCAATCGCTTCAGATAAGCCTCCACCACCTCGCGTCTTGCACCTGGGCGAGCACCCGAAATAGCATCGCACACCTGAACGATTGGCGAGATGATACTAGTCATTTCTATTTCATCATGGTGAGCACCGATAGCATTACAAACCTCGGGACTTTCCTTATACTTTTCCGCCAATTTCATTCCGAGAATAGCATGGGGCAATTCAGGTTCATCGTCCGGCACCTTGCCAATATCATGCAGCAATCCGGCTCTCTTGGCAAGCTTCACATTCAAGCCCAATTCCGTAGCCATAATAGCACACATGTTCGCCACCTCTCGGGAATGTTGCAAGAGATTCTGACCATATGAGGAGCGATATTTCATCCTTCCCACCATTCGGATTAATTCAGGAGCCAAACCATGAATACCCAAATCAATAGTCGTTCTTTTACCAATCTCGACAATTTCATCTTCCAATTGTTTACGCACTTTGGCAACCACCTCCTCGATTCTCGCAGGGTGAATCCGACCATCCGTAACCAATTGATGGAGAGCAAGGCGAGCCAACTCCCGACGAACAGGGTCGAAGCCTGAAAGCACGATCGCTTCGGGAGTATCATCAACAATAATTTCGATGCCTGTCGCAGCTTCGAGCGCACGGATATTACGACCTTCACGACCGATAATCCTTCCTTTCATATCATCGTTATCAATGTTGAAAATGGTAACGGCATTCTCCACAGCATGTTCCGTTGCCACCCGTTGAATAGTCTGAACAACTATCTTTTTAGCCTCATTGGTAGCAGTTAACTTAGCTTCATCCATAATGTCTTTAATGTGGGAATGAGCCGCTGTTTTCGCTTCTTCCTTCAATGCTTCAATCATCTGCGCCTTGGCTTGTTCGGCAGTAAGCCCGGCAATTTTTTCCAACTGCGCCACTTGTTTTTGGTTAATCTGATCTAACTCGACTTTACGCTTAGTAAGAACTTCTTGTTGTGCCTTCATGCTGGCTTGTTGGGCTTCCACTTCCTTCTCTTTGCGTTGCTGGGCCTCCATCTTTTGATTGACGGTTGTTTCCTTCTGCTTGATTCTGTTCTCCGAAATTGAGATGTTCTTATCTTTCTCGGTAATAGATTTTTCATGCTCTGCTTTGAGCTGGAAAAACTTCTCTTTGGCTTCATGAATTTTATCTTTTTTCATGAGTTCCGCTTTAGCCTCGGCATCTTTTAAGATAATGTCTGCTTTGGCTTGGGCATCTTGTTCTTTGTCCTTAGATGCTTTCTTGAAAAGCACGCTTCCGATGAGGAGACCTATCCCCAGAGCGACAATTGTTACTACTGCTATTATTATTCCTGTTTCCATTTTTAAATTTTATTTATATATATTT
>CAIMUP010000072.1 GCA_903844645.1 uncultured Bacteroidota bacterium | reverse complement strand
TGCCGAGCAAAGAAAGGTTTATGCTCGTCATAAACTAGTCTATGCTCGTCATAGACCAGTCTACGGTCGTCATAGACCAGTCTATGACGACCATAGAGTTGTTTCAAACGACTTGAAACATGTTTCAAGCCCTCCCAAACATGTTTCAAACGACTTCAAACATGTTTCGAGTCGTTTGAAACATGTTTCAGGGGAGGGTAAACATTTCTCTTTTCATTGAATATCAGGGTATTATTGTTTGAGAAAAGGGCTTCGGGGGAGGAAAGGGCGTTTCGAGGGATAAAATTTCATCCCGCGAAGCGGAACAAGAATTTGGAAAGGGGGCTGTTAAATACTTACTTCCTTCTTCCTACTTTTGCCGCTCTGAATAATAATCTTCGATTACATATTATTACATAAAACCGAAATGGAATTCGTATTCTACCATCCCTTTTCAAGGGCTACTTTTTATCTTAATGAAGCCGTTGCCATCCGTTCGCTTTTATTAACGGGAATGAAGGGCGCGATTTATTCTGAACTCGGCACCGGCATTGATGATTATTTGAATCCCGCAAAAAATTCTGAATTGTATCGTATCGGTTTGGTGAGCAAATATTTTCCAGATGACGTGAGTGCCGACCATCAGGAACATTGGGAATCGTTTATGAAGGGAATGAGAACCCTACGGGCACAAAAACATTTGCCGAAAGAAGGGATCATCCATAAACAGAAATGTGAAAAGAATCTGGATGAAAAAATGAAAGCCGTTGACTTGATGCTTGTAGAAATGATAAGAGCTTTTCAAGCCACAGAAGTAGTTGGATTCTTTAAAGATAATACCCTCGCTATCGTTCGCCCTCCGTTTCATTTTAATGACATGAAAGCCGAAGCAATGTTGGTTCAGCATATCACGCAGACCTTGATAGGGAATGATAAAATACTCGTCATGCCCTCTGAATTTTATCAGGATAAAGATGAATTGGATGTGCCGCTCAACAAAGAAAAATTTAATGAAGAACGCAGCGAAATAGACCGATCAATATCTACCGCCTTCACCGAACTTTATACGATTCCTAATCTGAATGGATTAAGTTATAATCAAATGAAGGCTGCCATTGCTGAATTCAGCGAATACCTCCAGCCGGTACTGGATGCGTTTCTAAAGTTTAAACAAACTATTACCGATGAGAAAATAGAGATTAGCGAAGGAGGAAGATTCGATTCCCTTAGCGATGAATTGTTCGACCCAATATTGGAAACGCTGCAAGAACAGATTAATAATTCTATCTACTACCTACATATCCTCAATAAAAAGGAAACCTATCCGGAGACTACAGTGTGCGCAGGTTCTATGTCATTTAAGGGTTTGATATATATGTATTATCACATGAAGTTTTATTCTTATGATGCCGCGCTTTCTATTGTTAATGCCGTCTCCAAACATCGAGATGTAGAAGAAATCTGCGTTTTCCTTTTTAATAAAACAACTTATGAAAACATGGAGCATCTGAGTGCTGAATCCAAAACAAAAGTGCTCGAAGCAAAAGCAAAAGATGACCAAGAAATTGAAACGGTGAAAGATGATGACGAATAATCTTCTCTTAGAAATTAAAAACCTTGTAACAGAATTCCAGACCGAAGAGGAAACCGTTACCGCTGTAAATAGCATCAGCTTCTCTTTGAATCGTGGCGAGATTGTAGGGGTCGTGGGAGAATCAGGCTCTGGTAAGTCGGTAACATCGCTTTCGGTAATGAAGTTGATTTCAAAGCCAGGAAAGATTGTTTCGGGAGAGATTCTATTGCATAAGCGAGACGGCGGTGTGGTTGATTTAATGAAGTTGAATGAACAAGAGATTCGGCATTTCAGAGGGAACGAAGTGGCGATGATTTTCCAAGAACCCATGACATCTTTGAATCCTGTATTCACTTGCGGGAATCAAGTGATGGAGGCAATCTTGGTGCATCAAAAGATTTCAAAAGCTGATGCAAAACGAAAGACGATTGCTTTGTTTGAGAAGGTTCAATTACCAGATCCCGAGCGGATGTTTGATACTTATCCTCATCAAATTTCAGGCGGTCAGAAGCAGCGAGTAATGATTGCGATGGCGATGTCATGTTCACCATCTGTCCTTATTGCAGATGAACCAACTACTGCGTTGGATGTTACGGTTCAAGCCACTATTTTAAATTTAATGAAAGATTTGCAGAAGGAAACCGGAATGGGGATTCTATTCATCTCGCATGACCTTGGCGTGATTGCTGAATTGGCGGATAAAGTCGTGGTGATGTATAAAGGAAAGATAGTGGAAGAAGGCAGCGTAGCAGAAATCTTCACCAACCCGAAACATCCATATACAAAGGGATTGCTTGCCTGTCGTCCGCCATTGGATAAACGATTGCGAGTGCTACCAACGATGAATGATTTCATGATAGAAGATAAAGACGGAGCGATGCAGGAGATTAAAAAATCAGTGGATGATGCAGTCGGGCAATTTGTTATTACACGAGAAGAAACACAACAGCGACACGAAGAACTTTACAAGCAACAACCGATACTTTCAGTGAAGAATCTAAAAGCATATTTCCCTATCCGCAAAGGAATCTTTGGCGGTAGAACCGGCTGGACGAAGGCTGTGGATGATGTGAGTTTTGATGTATACCCTGGTGAGACATTGGGCTTGGTGGGTGAGTCCGGCTGCGGAAAAACTACACTTGGAAGAACGATATTAAGATTAATCGAACCCATATCCGGAGAGATAATATTCCAAGGAAAGAACCTGATAGAACTACCACCAAATGAACTTAGAGCAATCAGAAAACACATTCAAATAATCTTCCAAGACCCCTACTCTTCCTTGAATCCTCGTATCACCATCGGGAATGCAATATTAGAACCGATGCAAGTCCATAGGCTTCATCAAAATGATAAAACGAGGAAGGAAAAGGTGATGGAGTTATTAAGCAAAGTGAGTCTGCCTGCGAGTTTTTACAATCGCTATCCGCATGAGTTCTCTGGTGGGCAACGGCAGCGGGTTTGCATAGCACGGGCACTTGCTTTGGAGCCGAAGTTTATCATTTGCGATGAATCGGTGTCCGCGTTGGATGTGTCTATTCAGGCACAGGTGCTGAATCTTTTGAATCAGTTGAGGAAGGACTTTGGCTTCACTTATATCTTTATCTCTCACGATCTTTCTGTGGTGAAATTCATGAGCGATAGAATGATCGTGATGAACAAAGGAAAGATTGAAGAAGCCGGCGATGCCGATGAGATTTACAACAATCCCAAGACAGAATACACTAAGAAATTAATCAGTGCGATACCCCAAGGATTGAAGTTTGAGGTTTAAGCGTAGCCGAAAATCTTATAAATAAAATACCCAGTCATCTCATGGATTAAAAGAATCCAACCTTGTAAGGCATCCACGTTTGGAATCAATAAAAAATCTAATTGCCAGCGTCGCGGTCCGCCACTGAAACGGTCTGTGGAGAATGGAGAAACTTTAATCCCTACCTTGTCGAAACACCCCATACTGCGGCGCATGTGGAAGGCGGATGTGATTAATAAATTCCTGCCAGTGGGAGCAACTTTTTTAATCATAGGAGCAGAAAACAACGCATTCTCGCGGGTATTCTTCGACTCCGATTCAATGATAATATCTTCATCAGGAATATTAATTGAGATAAGATACTTCTTCAAAAGCGGCGACTCCTTTAACTCCGGATAAGTGATGCTGCCGGAGCCAGAGGTGATGAGAATCTTACTGATGATTCCATCCTCGTAAAGTTTGACGGCTTGCAGCAATCTATCCACACCTCGAGAAAATTGCAATCTATCCATTTGCGAATCGTAACTCAACATTCCGCCAAGCACGATGCCTACGTCGTAAGTTCCTTTTATATCTGTTTCTTTGATGGCTGGGATTTCCCACATTCGCATCGCGTTATCCAATAAAAAGGAGTTGGAAAAGAAAACGAATAAAAGTATTGCGGCGAGGAAAGCCCGCTTCTTTTTCTTAGCATTCTTTGTTAAAAAAGAATAAATCAGCAGCCCGATAATCCACACTAATGGCGAGATGATAAAGACCAATATTTTGGAGCAATAGAAAAACATAATTATTTAGCAAATTGAGGATGCAAGTATAAGAATTTTATTTTTAGAATATTTGGAGAGGATATCATTAATTCCCTTCATCGTCCTGTTGCAGCTCCCAAAAGGTCGCTATCACAAAACGATGACGATAAAATGAATCCTGACAACTGCCCCCTGCTACTGTCAGGTTTTATCGTCATTAATCTCTGTAGAACTTTTATTAAATAGTTTAGCTTCGGCTGGGAAAAACACAGCTTCGGCTGAAAAAAACATAGCTTCGGGAGAAGAAAAGATAGCTTCGGCTGGAAAAAACACAGAACTTTTATGACCATGAAGAGCTTCGGGAGAACAAAAGAGTAGATTTTTGCTTGCTGATCTAAGATTTTTGCTTTTTGGCAGAAGATTTTTGCTTTTTGAGATGGAAACTTTATTAGCAAGATTCGCAGGTTTTAAGCGTAATATAGCTTCGGCTGGAAAAAACATAGCTTCGGCTGGAAAAAACATAGAACTTTGATGACCTGCCACAGCTTCGCTACGACCTGTGAGAAGACATTTACACCTGAAATCAGAAACTTCCCCACCCAATTCCCTACCTTCGCCCCCTCAATAATAAAATAATACAATCATGAAAAAGGTTTTGGTAATGGTGATGATGGTGCTGGGGAGTATAGCGGTATATGGGCAAAAGCAAGGGAATATCTGGTGGCTTGGAGGACATACTGGAGTTGATTTCAATAATGGAGTCCCGCAAGGAATCACATTTGGGAGTACAAGTGCTTCTTCAGAGGGAATCACATCAATTTCTGATAGCTCTGGCAATTTATTGTTCTATTCTAATGGACAACAAATCATGAATAAAAATTATCAAATCATGCCAAACGGCGATAGTTTATTAGGAAATATTTCATCAACTCAATCATCTGTTATTATTCCAAAACCAGAAAGCAATAGATACTTTTATATTTTCACTGTTGATGATTATTGGATTGACAACCTAAGATATGGATTCAGATTTTCAGTAGTGGATAATTGCCTTGATAGTGGTTTAGGAGATGTTATTCCAACTCAAAAGAACATTTTGCTTTTAGATACAGTCGGTGAAAAAGTTGCTGCTGTGAGGCATGCAAACGGTATAGATTATTGGATAATTACTCATAAACTTTACTCTGATGCATTTTACTGCTATCTCTTAACTTCAAATGGAATTACGGATATAGTAATTACTCATATCGGATCTAATCACAATGTTGTCCAAGGACAAATGAAAATTTCACCGAATGGGAACAGACTTGCTGTTGCAGCAAGTCAATCATTTTCTCCTTCATGCCATTTTGAGTTATTTGACTTCGATAAATCATCTGGAATTTTATCAAATGTGATATTCTTAATATTTCCAACTAACAAAGATATCTATGGAGTTGAATTTTCGCCTGATAATTCTAAACTTTATGCTTCTTATGGAGGCGTTGTTTCACCTTTCGGAATGGGTATTGTTGAATATGATTTAGATAGTATAAATCAAACTGCTATAAATAATTCTATGACCACCATTTTCCATGAAACAATTATTGCTACATTGAGAGGTCTTCAGTTAGGACCCAATGGTAAAATATATCAAGTAGGAAATATTGATCCGACTTATTTGCTTGCAATTAATAGCCCTAACAACTATGGAGCATTGTGCAATGTTCAAGATAGTGCAGTTTATCTCGCAGGTAATCAAGGAGGTTATGGACTACCGACATTTATTGCAAATTTTGATTACTCAAATACTATTAATAACTGCCAAACTACAACCATCTATGAATCCATCCCCACTCCTCCCCAAATCTCCCTCTACCCCAACCCCACCAGCACCGCAGTAACCATTCACCATATAACTTCTTCCACCCCACCACCCTTTCAACTACTTATTGAAGATGTTCTTGGGAATAAAATCTTCCAACAATGCCTCACCGCTCCTGACACCGATATAGATGTCTCCAAATGGAGTGCCGGGGTTTATTTCTATGAAGTAAGAAGCGAGAAAGGAAGTACAAGAGGGAAGTTCGTAAAACAATAAGTCTAAGGTTTCAGCACAACCTTAAACGGCATCAATCATCTTTAAGAAATCATCGAATAAATATCGCGAATCATGAGGTCCCGGATTGGATTCCGGATGGTATTGAACCGAGAACGCATTTTTCCCCTTTACGCGGATGCCTTCCACCGAATCATCATTAAGATTAATATGCGTTAATTCTACCGTTGACGACTTTTTTACTTCCTCCATCGCGACGCCGAAGCCATGATTTTGGGAAGTTATTTCGCATTGTCCGGTAATGATATTCTTTACCGGATGATTAATTCCACGATGCCCGTTATGTAGTTTGAATGTTTTGATTCCGCATGCTTCTGCCAAGATTTGATGACCCAAACAGATGCCAAATAAAGGACGATTTTGCTCCACAATATCGGTTACTGTATTTAATGAAACAGGCATTACCGAGGGATCGCCAGGACCATTGGTAATAAGGTATCCATCGGGATTCCATTGATTCATTTCTTGATAAGAGGTATTAAATGGGAAGACTTGCAGGTAACAATTTCGGTCTGTTAAACACCGTAAAATATTTTTCTTAACTCCCAAATCGAGAACTGCTATTTTATACTTCGCATTTGTATCGCCCAAGAAGTAATTCTGCTTCGTCGAAACGTGAGACGATAGCTCCAATCCCGCCATTGATGGTACTTTCGAGAGCTCTGATATTAAATAATCTACATCCGTTATCTCTGATGAAATAATACAATTCATCGCTCCCTTATTCCTAATATGCCGAACCAAAGCGCGTGTATCTACATCGGAAATGGCTACTATATTTTCCCTTAAAAAGTAGTCCTGAACAGAGCCCTTAGCTTGCTTCCGCGAATACGATATATTAAAGCTGCGACACACTAATCCCGCTATCTTTATACTGTCTGATTCGACCTCATCCACATGTGTTCCGTAGTTGCCGATATGGACATTCGTCGCAACCAATATCTGTCCGAAATAAGAAGGGTCAGTAAAGATCTCCTGATAGCCTGTCATGCCCGTATTGAAGCATATTTCGCCGGTAGTGGCACCTATTTTTCCGGCTGCTTTACCATAAAATACCGTACCATCTTCAAGCAGGAGAATAGCCGTATGTTTTTCTATAAATTTCATGCCGCAAAAGTAGAAAAACAATAGTGAACTTTTCGGGGTTCATAATTCAACATTCATTTGTTGATAGTTCTTCGGAATCTGTTGTTTTATTTAGCATCATAATAACTACTTTTGCGACGATGAATAAGAGTCTTTTTTCCTTTCGTGCCATCATTTTTCCGATAGTGGTGATGATACTGGCTTTGCTTGTACCGAGCGGCGTTTCGTATAGTTATTATAATCCAAAATCTCATATCATTCAGCCCCATTTTCATCCATCGGCAGCGATAGATTTCCATACCGATTCAATCCCTGATATTAATGTGAAAGCGATTACTGCGAAGGCGGGATTATTGTATGATCAAACGGATAATAAAGTAGTATGGGTGAAGGATATGAATGGCAAATTCGAGATAGCTTCACTGACTAAAATGATGACCGTATTGCTCGTGATGGATAACATTAATCAAGGACAATATTCATGGGATTCGTTGGTGAAAACGCCTAAAGAGGCGACGTTTGTTGGTGGTTCTTCGGTTTATTTAAGAGAGAATGAAGTGTTTTCGGTGCGCGATTTGGTGAAGTCGGCATTGATAGCTTCCGGTAATGATGCGGCTTTCACGCTTGCTGTTTATACTGCGGGAAGTGAAAAGCAGTTTGTTAATTTAATGAATTGGAAAGCCGCGATGCTTGGCATGGATTCCACGTTTTACAGCAACTCTACCGGCATGCCTACTTATGGTTATGGAAAAGATAATTACTCTACGCCGCATGATTTATTGATCCTCGCGACGGAGTTATTAAAATACCCGGAAATATTACAATATACCTCCGAAAAAGAGGACTTTATTTACCATGGTGTGGAGAAAACGGTTTTCAAAACACACAATTCGTTGGTAACGCATTACAATGCCGATATAGATGGTCTGAAAACGGGCTATACTAAAGGTGCAGGCTTCTGTTTGGTAGCATCTGCGCACCGAAAAGACCATCGTTTGATTGGGATTATGTTGGGCGTTCCGACTTCTGCTTCACGCGATGCGATGGTTGGCGATATGATGTCGGATTACTACTTCTACCTCGGTTTAGGACGATTGGGAGAGGCAGAAATGATACCGAAAAAATAAGAAATCAAACTCTTATTTTCCGAGAAAACAGCAACAATTTTAGCACCTTATTTCGTAGGGCAATTAATCATCCACTGGATGCCGAATTTATCGGTACAACTGCCGTAATATGCACCCCAAAACATATCGGCTAAGGGCATTGTTACGGTTCCTTGATCAGACAAAGCGGCAAACAAACGGTCTGCTTCGGCACGGGTATCGGGTTCGATGGAGAGGTGCATATTATTCCCTTTGGTTACATTAAATCCCATAGATTCAGGTGCATCGGTAGCCATAATAATATGTCCGCCGGGCAGTTCCAATTCGATATGCATGATAAGATTACCATCCTCCGCCGACATGGGTGGTGCACCCTCCGGCATAGGTACATCGCGGAAGCGAGCGATACCGTTTCCGACGAATTCGCCACCGAATATTTGTTTATAATAATTGAATGCTTCCTCGGTATTCCGAGAAAAATTAAGGTATGTATTGACTCTTGCCATAGCTGTATAAATTTATAAATGTTAAGGCTGCAAATATAGAAAAAGGTTATTGAAATTCCCCAAAATTCCGGTTTTATAACGGGAAATGGGAGTTTCGGAGGAGGCAAAAAAATCCGGCGGAGACATCTTGGAACCCAAGATAGCTACCTTGGATTCCAGGATAGCTTCCTTGGATTCCAGGATAACGACCTTGGATTCCAGGATAACGACCTTGGATTCCAAGATAGCGACCTTGGATTCCAAGATAACGAACTTGGATTCCAAGATAACGAACTTGGATTCCAAGATAGCGAACTTGGATTCCAAGATAACGACCTTGGATTCCAAGATAGCGAACATGGATTTCGGGATTAATGGAAAAGAGAAGCCGCTGATTTCATCTCGCAAATTCGGGATGTAACCAGCGGCTGCTTTTTGAGGGATTAATGGAAAATTAGTTGGCTCTTCTTTCAATAGGGTCGCTCATGCCTCTGCCCCCATTGCCATCAATTATCTGATGACGGAAATGATATAAAGTTCCTGAAGTTAAGCCAGTAATTAATGTATTGGCATCCGTCGTACCTTGTAATCGTACCCAAATAACACCATCATTACTTTGCCACCATTCGTGAAAAGCATTATGTCCAGCAGCAGGTCCTATTAATGCAATGCTACCCGCAGCGATTCCCGGGAATCCATCGAACACCTGCTCATGATTCCCCCCAACTCCTTGTACTATGCAGCCCGTACTCTGGATAATCACGATTTGGTTACCCGTTGTGGATGCATCAGCCGCGGCTTGTATCCTGATCAAATAGGCTTTCAAGGTTTTGTTCATCGCATTGTATGCAACGTCTTTGGCAGCACCATGCGCATCTTCGTAAGCATTAATTTGAGTACCTAAAACGGTGATTTCGCCAGAGGTAAATGTTACATAAATATTACCTGTTATTTTGGTTTTGATGTTCCGAGCTTGGGTAACGATGTCATGCTCGTTTTTACCCAATGCCAGCCTCGCCGTGACCACTTGTCCCGTTGTCGGTAAGGTCGAAAGGACGATGATTTTTCCGGCTCTGTTTCTGCCGATGTAATTTACTTTACACAGCACAAAGTTGATGTCTTTGTACCTTTCTGTTCCTTGAAATCGCTTCACGAATAATCGGTTCGCGTGGGTGTTTGTAAGGAATACATTTCTTAATTCTTCAACGGCTTTTGTTACCACTTCCTCCATCCTGATGTACCAGAACCAGAGGGCTACATACTGAATTACTTTTTTCATTGTTTTACTTTTTTTGGTTTATATTTGTTTAAAAATTTTTGTCTTAAAATAAAAAAGCCCTTCCGAAATGGAAGGGCTTCTTCATATATTGTACCTAAACTGGGGCTATCCGAGTTTCACTCTTTTGAATGCCGTTACGGTTAAACCCTTCTCTGTCTTCTCCAATAATTGGCGAATCGTGATACTGTCTTCTTTAACGAATGACTGATTCAACAAGGTATTTTCTTTATAGAATTTCGCGAGCTTGCCCATTGCAATTTTTTCAAGCATATCTTCAGGCTTGCCTTCTTCGCGGGCTTGTTCCTTTCCTACTTCAATTTCGCGAGCAATGATGGTAGCATCTACATCATCCTTATCCACAGCTACAGGAGCCATCGCCGCAATCTGCATCGCAACATCTTTCCCAACTTCAGCACCTGCTTTAGTATTGAATCCTACCATCGAAGCGAGCTTGTTTCCCGGGTGATTATAAACAATCACGAAAGGAGCCTCCACCACTTCATAGCGGGAGATGTCAATCTTTTCACCAATCTTTCCAATCATGTCAAACAACCGATCGCTCACTGGAAGTCCGTTCATCTGTAATGCTTTCAAAGCATCAATGTCGGCAGGTTTTTCGTTTAATGCAAGGTCAGTAATTTGATTGGTGAAGGTAATAAAATCATCTGTCTTGGCAACAAAATCAGTTTCGCAATTCAAGCAAACCATCACACCGCGAGTGTTGTCGGTAGTAGTTTTTGCAAGGATAACACCTTCCTTAGCATCCCTATCCGAACGGTTCACAGCCACCTTCTGACCTTTCTTTCTCAAGAAATCAATCGCAGCTTCAAAGTCTCCATTGGCTTCCATCAAAGCCTTTTTACAATCCATCATTCCCGCTCCGGTCATGCCACGTAATTTGTTTACATCGGCAGCGGTAATATTTATAGTATTTTCCATCTTATTTAATTATTTATTTGTTATTTCTTTATTTAAGAAAGATTACTCCTTCTTATCTCCTCGTCTTGGTCTCAACACTTTGCCGGCAGCTTTACCCGCAGTAACTGGAGAGCCAGAAGTGTTTTCATCATCCTCAACTTCAACGGTATTAACAACCTTAACACCACCTTCTTCTTGAGAAGCTTCGTAAGCCTTGTCTGAAGCGTCCTTGTCATTTCTTCTATCATTCAATCCTTCTTCGATAGCATTCGTAATCATGGTAACGATTAACGCGATAGATTTTGTCGCATCATCATTTCCTGGAATCGGGAAGTCAATCAACGAAGGATCGGTGTTCGTATCCACAATTGCGAAAGTAGGAATATTTAATTTTTGAGCCTCCTTCACCGCGATATGCTCTCTCGAAATATCCACGATAAATATAGCAGCAGGTAGTTTGCTTAAATCCAAAATACTACCTAAGTACTTCTCCATCTTAGCCTTCTGACGGGTAATCTGCAATCTTTCTTTCTTAGAAATATTCGCAAAAGTACCATCTGTTTCCATCTTCTCAAAGCTGGACATCTTCCTTACTGATTTACGAACGGTTGCGAAATTCGTCAACATTCCTCCGGGCCATCTTTCGGTGATATAAGGCATCCCTACTCTTTGCGCTTCGGAAGTAACGATTTCTTTCGCTTGCTTCTTGGTTGCTACAAAAAGAATTTTCTTTCCTGACCTTGCAATCTGGCGGATAGCATGAGAAGCCTCATCCATCTTGGCAAGCGTCTTGTTCAAATCAATCAAATGAATACCGCTCTTCTCCATTAATATATAAGGAGCCATCTTGGGATTCCATTTACTCTTCAGATGACCGAAGTGAACTCCTGCATCTAATAATTCATCATGTGTTAAATTTTGCATTTATTATTTTTTAATGTTATTTATTTAAAGCCTATCGTTTACTGAACTGGAAGCGTTTTCTAGCCTTCTTCTGACCTGGTTTCTTTCTTTCTACCATTCTTGGATCTCTGGTCATTAAACCTTTCGCCTTCAAAGCCGGTTTGTTTTCAGGATTTTCTTTTACCAAAGCACGAGCAATTGCCAAACGAACTGCTTCTGCTTGTCCGGTAACGCCTCCACCTTCTACAGTTATCGTTACATCGTAAGTATCCATTACCTTTAATACTTCAAATGGGCGATTCACCTTTGATTGTAAAATCGAGGTGGTGAAATACTGTTTGTACTCCTTTTTATTAACAGTATGGTTTCCTGTTCCGGCTTGCATATAGACCCGTGCTACTGCAGTTTTCCTTCTTCCTATTGTGTGAATTATTTCCATGTATTTATAGTATTAAAATTTCATTGCTTTTGGTTTTTGCGCTTCATGTGGATGCTCGTTTCCGGCATATACATGGAGATTACGGAACAATGCCGCTCCCAGTTTATTCTTTGGCAACATCCCTTTCACAGCTTTTTCGATAACCCAGGTAGGTTTCTTAGCCATTTTTTCTCTTGGAGAAACGTGTCTTTGTCCGCCGGGGTAGCCGGTGTGCGACACATACTGTTTATCATCCATTTTATTTCCGGTAAGTTTCACCTTTTCGGAATTGATGATAACCACATTATCCCCACAGTCCATGTGTGGAGTATAATTGGCTTTGCGTTTACCGCGAAGAAGCATTGCTACTTCGGATGCCAGTCTTCCCAGCACCATGTTTTCTGCATCAATGATCACCCACTCTTTGGTGGCGGTCTTGCTGTTTGCAGAGATTGTTTTATAACTTAGTGTATCCATTTTTTTAAAAGCCCTTATTTTTTTGGGGCTGCAAATATATAATTCTTTTTGTTAACCCGCAATTTTTTGTTAATAAATATTGCGCTCCCCGTATTAATTCCGGATTATTTTCCCATTCCGGATGGCGGCAGCGGTGCGGATTTGATACAGATAAACACCTTTTGCGAGGCTTTGGAGGGGGAGAATTATACTATTATTAAAACTTTCATGCAGCAATTCGCGACCCGTAATATCAAATAAAATAACCTCCGATGGCTCCTGATTATTCATCGTGATGGTTGCTGCATCGGGGGTGGGATTGGGGTAGAGGGTGGGTGCGAGAGCTTCATTCGCTTCGGCAATTCCATTAAACATACAGTGTGGAAAGGCTGGGTTTAATTGGGCGATGGTGTATAATCTTACATCATCCAAAACCAATTCGGTACAGGTATTACAGACATGCCCCCAGTTGGTAAATTTTATTACATGAGAAGAAGATGTAGCTCGAAATTCCACAACATACCGCGTGCCGATTGCTCCGGTATCGGTCGGTTTATTCCGTAACAAGGTGTCGCCAAAGCCGACATTTACTGCGAAAACACCTTCACTCGGATTCAAAACATCGTACTCGCCGCCTGCCCAAAACTCGAGAACATAAATGCCGCCTACGATTAATCCATTCACGGTTTGCTGCAAACTGATGCCTGTATCGGCGCCATATCCTGTTTGAAAACTCCTCGGATAGCCTGCCGGAATGCCATACGCGGTGCAATTAATTCCATGTAAACACGAGGTATCACCCGGATTCGTGGTGCAGAGGTACGAAAAGTAATTCCCGAAATACACGGCGCGATGTCCCTCAATAATCTCAGATAGAAAACCGCCATACCAGGCTGCTCCGGAGGTATCAAAAACCTGACAGTAGGTATTTGTGCCGCCTCCGGTGCAGGTCCAATTCGGAATATCGCAGGTATAATATTGCGAATTCGGGCAAAACGAACTGTCTCCTGCGCCGCCACATCCCTGTTCAAAGCCGCCATTAATTATTAAATTAGTAATGCCATGACTGATAGAATCGTTCTGATCGTAGCAATAAATGCAGAGAACCTGGGCAGAGGTCGGGACACAAGCAGATCCCAACCAGCATATTATGAGGACGTGTTTTAGGTATTTCATATCGCTGTATATATAAGGAGTGGCAAAATTAGGGAAAAGGGTGGGAATATGCCAAAGAAAATCGGTTTTATACGAAGTCGAATCAGTTTCATGCGAAGTCCGTTAGGTTTCGTACGAAGTCGGTCAGGTTTCATACGAAGTCGGGTTGGTTTCATACGAAGTCGGTTTGTCCATGAATCCTGAAAGATTTTTCTTCTATCAGGTTTAATAAATTTGATACCGTCTAAGATATTTAATGAAATAAAAGAAAGCCTTTCGGCGATGAATCGGAGGGAATTCGGTGTTCTCTAATTTGGAGTTTGCTCGCGACCTTAAATTTTAAGTAAACGATGGAGCAATTCCGCATTCCGCTGATTCGAGAACGTAGCCTCCAGAATGAGCTTCCTTTTCTGAATTTCAGAATCGGTAACCTCAACTTTAATCACTTTATTCAAAGCAGCCTTCATCGCGGCAGGTTCATCGGCAATAATACACAACGATTCTAACCCCGTCCGCTCCACCATCGGCGTATTCACGATGCAATGCCTGCCATGAAACAACGCCGCAAGCAGCTTCAATTTGATACCCGTAGATTGAAAAGTAGGGAGGATATTTACCTGGGCTTCGTTTAATAATTTGTAAATCTCCTCGGTAGAAATTCCGGATAGCAGCTTTATCTTCGGATTGGCATTCACCGCCTTTGCCAACTCTTTGGAAGGCTTTGAACCGGCAATGATTAGCGGGATATTCAGGTCATTGAAAACATCATTCACTAAGAACAGCGCGGCTTCGTTATTCTCTCCCACCGCGAGGTTGCCATGGTAGAATGCGTACTTCCCGACACCGTTTTTTATGTCCACCATTTCATTCGGATGAAAGGCAGGGATGCAGGTAACGTTTTTATATTTTGAGCTGAAATATTCGGTATCGTTTTCCGAGATCGTCGCGATGGCTGTAGCTTGGTTCAATACACTTTCATACTTCTGCAATTTATTTGCTTCGTTATAGAAATAATATCGCTTGAAAATATTCTGTTCCACCTTCGCCAGGCTTTGATAATAGTCGTGCTCCACATTATGCGTACGAACAATCTTCACCCGGTCTTTTAATTCTGGATGATCGAGATAAAAAGTAGAGTGCAAACCCTCCATTAAGATAGGGTACTTGTCCTTTTTTAATGCCTCTAACAACAAATCATCAGTCCGCGAAAGAACGATGTAAGGAATGCCATTAAACAAAAGACTCTTGTTTGTTTTCCGATGATAATAGTTCACCGATTCGCAGATTTCATTGAGTTTTTTTTGCGGAGTTCTACCATATTCAAAGCAATGAAGATGGATTTTAATTCCCAATTCATGCAACGCTTTTATCTTATAGTAAACATCTATCACCCCCCCATAGTTCGCGGGATACGGAACATCGAAAGAAATAATATGGAGATGCTTTCCTTTCATTTTAAGATGTTATTTGGTGGTGAATCCTTTCACTGGATTGTAAATTTGAACCAGCACTTTTTCTTCCTCTTGCCAATTTAATTCTTGGGCAACTTTCACAGTGTTTTCTTTCCAAGTATTCAGTTGCTCTTTGTTTGATAACATAGAATTTATCTTGTCTGCAATGTGTTTTGGATCGTGGCTTTCGATTAATTCACCGACTTGGTATTGCTCCACAATCCTTTTGACCTCAATTAACGGAGAAGCAAGCACAGGGACACCGGCATGGATATAATCGAACAACTTATTGGGGAGGCTGTATTGGTAATTCGGACTCGTGTCCTTATCTAATGTCAATCCTACGGCAGCCTGCATGGTATATTGTTTAAGAACAGCAAACGGCAACTTAGGGAGGAATATTATTTTGTCCTTTAATTCATGTCGTTGAGCCATTTCTTTAAGATATTCTATCACGTCTCCGCTACCTATTATTAATAACATAGCATCCTTCACAAATTCCATTGCCAAGACCGCTTCTTCGGCACCACGGTCTATATTTATCCCTGCTCCCTGAAAGATAATTAAAGGAATATCCACAGGTAAATTAAGCTCTTCTCTCGAAGTTAGTTTGGATACCGGTTGATACATCGGGACATTTCTGACCACGCCTATTTCAACCTTATATTCTTCGGAATAGAGCTTCGCAATGGAATTATTGACGGTGTAAACATGTTTCAGTTTAGGAAAAATATTCCTCTCAATATAGTGCCAAACCGATTTCACAAAAAGGCGATTCATTAATTCAGGAACGCCACAATAATATTCATGCGAATCGTAAACAACAGGTATATTTTTTAGTTTTGATACAAGATAGTTTGGAAGCAATGTATCAAGATCGTTAGACACTAACAACTCGGCTTTATTATACAGAAGAAAGAAGAATAATCGTAGATTAAATAGCGCATAAAACACAGCACCTTTCTCTACTAAAACATTTAAGCGACGAGTCTTATAAGACCTTTCATCCATAAGCAAACTTTTCCTTTGCAACCTTCCAACCAACGTTACATCATATCCATTCTTGGTAAGGAATAAACAAACCTTATGAACGCGTTGGTCTGTAAAAAGATCGTTGGTTACAGAAACTATTGCCTTCTTCAAAACAATATAAAGTTACTTTGTCTTATTACTTTTAGTCCCGGTATTAATCGGCGGAACCACTGGTTTAACAGGCTTGTCATAATCTACTTTCATGATATTATTCATGTTCCAAAGGATCACTTCCTGACGATAGTTCACAGTAGCATTTGGCTGGAGCGGAGACCAATGCAAAGGGTTCGGAATAATAGCAGAAATCAGGGCTGCTTCCTTACGGGAAAGATTCTTCGCAGGCTTCTTGAAATAAGTCTTTGCTGCTGTTTCGGCACCATATATTCCATCTCCCATCTCTATTTCATTAAGATACAATTCCATGATTCTTTTCTTGCTCCAAAATGTTTCTATGAGACAGGTAAAGTAAACTTCAAAGCCTTTCCGTAAATATGTCCGTCCATTCCAAAGAAAAACATTCTTAGCAGTTTGTTGAGAGATGGTGCTTGCACCAATAGTTTTCTTTTTATGTTCTTCATTAAACTTAACAGCCTTCTTTATGGCATCAAAATCAAACCCGTTGTGGATAAGAAAGTTGTTATCCTCGCCGGCAACAACTGCCAATGCAAGGTCAGGTGAAATCTTATCTAAAGAAACATAATCCTTGTGAATATTGAACGTCCCTTTTTCATAACACCTTATCAACATCAAAGGGGTAAATGGTGGCGGAACGAAACGATAAAAGATAACGATAGCTATCGAGAATACAAACAAAAAGAATATCATCCTGAATATCCATCGGAATACTTGCTTGATAAAATCAACTACCTTTTTCATCTGCCTTTAGCGTTTGAATAAGGATTTTATTGTGCAGGATTACAAATCCAACACAACTTCTTATGCCACTCCAATCAACTTCTTATAATCGGCAGCAGACAACAAACCAGCGACTTCATTGGCTTCCGTCATCCTTACTTTGATCATCCAACCGTCGCCATAGGGATCGCTATTCACTGCTTCGGGTTTCTGATCCAACACTTTGTTTACCTCCAATATCTCTCCGGAGACTGGCATAAACAAATCCGAAACCGTCTTCACAGCTTCGACAGATCCAAACACAGCTTCCTGTTCCAGCGTTGCGCCTTTGGTGGTAATATCTACATAAACGATGTCGCCCAATTCGCTCTGTGCGAAGGCGGTGATACCTATGAAAGCCATCTCGCCTTCAATCCTGACCCACTCGTGGTCTTTGGTATATTTTAAATTATCTGGGAAATTCATATCTTTTTATTTGCCGCAAAACTACACATTATTTTGTTAAATACACAAACAGCTTTCTTCGGGTGCACGACAAATTCCCCAATATCTCTTTCTATTCCGTTCCCAACCTTCCTTCACCGCGAGTTTTGACTTTTTCTATGGTATCCAATTCTACCCTGTCTAATTCTGAACTTTCCATTTTATTTATTTTTGATTAATAATTTATTTATTTAATATGCTTTTTAATGTAATATTAGTATAATTCGATTCTAATGAACAAAAATCTGGTGATCGCCCATCTTTTATAATAATAGAAATGCTGTCGATCATTCATCCCCGATCGACATAAATTTCTTTTTTTATGTCAATCGGGGATGAAACATCGGCAGAAATCTTGGAATTATTGTCGATCGGGGATCACTGATTGACAAAATTTTTGCCCGAATAAGCCATCGGGGAAAAATGATGAGCAATAATCGTATCCGAAACACTATCCAAGGACTCCCGAGCCCTCATCATTTCAGCCCTATCACTAATTGTAATAAGCCGATATATATCCTTTAGGAGATTTTTCGTGGAATAAGGGTAGGGAATAAGGGTTAAGAAATCGGTCTCGTTGGTGCTTGTGCGCTTCGACACCCATTTTTTTCATCAATCCAACTTATAAACCTCTCCCTCTTCTGGAATTTCGATGTGAAAGAAGCCTGCTTGCTTCAATGTCTCGGCATATTCCAACTGCACATCATATTCGCCATGAACCAAAAACAGTTTCTTTATCAAATGCTTCTCCTGGCATTCCAAATAATGAATCATCTCCTTATAATCTCCATGAGAACTGTATGAATGTATCACCTCAATATCCGCATTCACGGCAATCGGTTTCCCATAAATGGTAACTTCTTTATCACCGTGTAGTAAGCGGTCGCCCAACGAATTTTTGGGGCAATACCCAACTATCAACACGGTATTATTAGCCGAAGGCAGATTATTCTTGAGGTGATGCTTAACCCTCCCCGCTTCCATCATTCCCGAAGCCGAGATAATGATGCATGGTTCATGCGAACTGTTCAAGGCGATGGAGTCTTTGGGTTCCTTAATATATGTCAAGCCGTTGAATCCGAAGGGATCGGGGTCGGAATAAATATAATTGAGAATGTCTTTATTGAAATAGCCGGAATTTCTTCGCATGATGTCGGTAATATTTACTGAAAGGGGGCTGTCCACATAGACTTTGATGGAGGGCAAGATTCCTTTCCTTTTCATACGATCGAGCGCATAGACAATCTCTTGCGTTCTGCCTAAGCTGAATGCCGGAATGATGAGCTTCCCTTTCTTCTCGACACATGTTTTCAGGACGACCTCAAGCAACTTCTTTTCAGCATTCTCACTTGTATCGTGGAGGCGGTTTCCATAGGTAGATTCGCAGATGATATAATCGGCTTGCGGGAAGGGCGAGGGCGTCTTCAAAATCTTATCATGCGGTCTGCCAATATCCCCGGTAAAACACACTTTCTTCTTATGTCCATTCTCTTTGATTCGCAGACTGATGGCGGCACTGCCGAGGATATGCCCCGTGTTCGTAAACGCAAATTCTATGTCCTCATCTATCTTGAAAAACTTATCATATTCGATGGTCTTGAATTGCTTGAGACATTCAGTAACATCAGCCAAAGTGTAGAGGGGTTCTAACAATTTCATTCCCTTCTTTTCCCGATT
The DNA here is from genome assembly GCA_903844645.1 of uncultured Bacteroidota bacterium. Taxonomy (GTDB): domain Bacteria; phylum Bacteroidota; class Bacteroidia; order AKYH767-A; family JABDAW01; genus JABDAW01. Next base: position 6,825 of record CAIMUP010000072.1, on the reverse strand, counting down.
CTTATTGATATAAGCAATGTCGCTTTCGTGAATATGCCCACTGTCGGCAAGCAACACTTCGCACAGCGCAAGAGTAGCCGGCGTGCAATAAATCTTGCCCTTATAACCTTGCTTCACGAGGGTTGGGATGTTACCCGAATGGTCTATATGTGCATGAGAAAGGATCATTACGTCAATCGTTATCGGGTCGAAGCCCAGGTGGCGATTCCGTGTTTCATGGTCGGAGCCTTTGTTTTGAAATAATCCACAATCCAAAAGAATCTTCACCCCCTTGTCGGTCGTTATTAAATGTTTGCTACCGGTTACCGTTCTTGCTGCTCCAATGAATTTTATTTCCATTTTATTTCTTTTTATCGGCTGCAAAGATAGCATTACGGGTAATGGTTTTCTGATAATACATTCCTATTTGATAGCCTAAACCCTAACAAACTTTTCTTTTGGATGGTATTTTTAATGGTAAAACCGACCTCACCCCCCGATTAACCTAATTAACTATCGGTTCAACGTAATTAACTATCGGTTCAACCTAATTAACTATCCGTTCCATCTAATTCACGAACCGTTTTATCTAACTCACGAATTAAAACAGCTAATTCGCGAACCCCGCAACCTAATTAATAAGGCAAAAAAGCTACCTCATTAGCCTGCACGCCTACCCAATTAGGTTTAGCAGGACTACTATTATGTTTAACACCCCCTTCATTAATAAAAAAAGGTAAATAAGGGGGTCGAAAAGGTCAATAGGGGGGGGTGGTCATACCCCCCTAATTAGGTTTTTTACCCCCCTGTTTGACTTTTAATGGAAGATCAAAAGGTATAGCAAAAGGTGATTTCATAAGAATTTAGTTCCTCACCTCTTAATCACCAATTTTCCTTTTCCAACAAGGTCATTATCGCTAATCGCATTCCAAAAATACAAGCCATTTGCAATGTGATTAAGGTATAAATCTCTGTTACCCCATTTGCCTGTAAGCTCGGTTTCAAAAACCTTTTGTCCTAAAATATCAAACAAAAGAAAGCGGCTTGGAGAGGGTTGGGTGTAACCAAAATTTACAATTCCATTACAAAGATTTCCCCACATTTTAAATTCATATTTTACATTTGCTGAATCAATCGGTGGACGGGGACCGAAGCAGGTATCCCAAAATCCGCCATAATCAAAAGCATGCTCTGTAGTGATATTGCTTCCTCCAAGTTCCATTAACCATTTTTTATTATGTCTAATAATTCCATAACCTTTTGTAATCATATCAGCATAAGCCTGGTATAAGGAATCTATTTCAAAATACCCAGAATTAATTAATAGGGAACCCCCCATTAATTTTATTAAATAATGCCCACAAAGCCCGCCAGTACTATCTATTTGAACATAAGCTCCATCAAAAATAAGGTCATGTTCAGAGCGAATAGAATCATCAATAATAAAAGAATCAGAACTGGAATAAGGCGGAATTACATGCCCTGCCCACACCATCGTATCATTCCAATAACCGTTGGAAACGGTATGGTAGGTCATCGCTTTTAAGGAGCATTGAAGCAGAAGGAAAAGAAAAATAAGAGAACGGTTTTTCATGGGAGTTCTGTCGGAATCTCGCTTTCTTCTGTCGCTACTTTTCCTTTTTCTATCTTCCTTATGAACAACATAATCCCGACCATCATTACAAAACTTATCAGCGTTGTGATCCATTGTGTATGCGTTGTTCCGATTTTGTCAGGGTCTATCTTGGAAATTTCGTTTTGGAATAAATAAGTGAAGACGACTGCCGAGGCATTGTTCATAAAATGTCCTAAGATCGGGAGCCATAACGAACCGCTCCACACCACCAAATATCCAAATAAGATGCCGAGTAACATCCTCGGAACAAAGCCATAAAATTGCAAATGTATGGCACTGAATAACGCAGCCGTAACCCAGATGCCGATGTGTTTGTTCTTAGTCCATTCGATGAATAATCGTTGCAGGATACCTCGGAATAAAAGTTCCTCTCCAATGGCAGGAATCAGTGCAATCATCAGCACATTGAAGAGCATTGATTTCATGGAGTGCATATCGAGGAAATATTTGGTAAGTTCGGCATTGTCATCTTCCGATTTGCGCATCCATTCTTCTATTCCGTGCATGAAAGGAGGCAATACCATTCGAGAATTCATCTCAACCAACCAGTTAATAAATGGCAACATGGAGAGCATCATAACAGCAACTAAGAGAAAAGAAATGAGGGCTGCCCTATGGTTTAATTTCAGGAATGCAAAGATGTTATCGCTCATCAAATAAGCTAAAACAAATGCCGGGATAATAAAGATTCCTATCCCCGAAATGGTTTGCATCAGGTTCAAGGAATCCAAGACTCCGGGTTCTTTAATATTGTTTAATGGATCGAGAAGGACATTTAGTTTGACAGGATAAATCAATACCGAAAGAACTATCGAAAGCCCCGAGAATAAAATCAATGAAAGCAACACAAAGCTGACGGAGACCATCAGCTTGGCGAAGGGAGGCATGTCTTTGAAGAAGGACGTTCTGTGCATAAGCGGAGATTTTATAATTTTGCCCGCGAAATTAATAAACTATAATGGTAAAAATAGGGGATATAGAATTAGGAGAGTTTCCTTTACTTCTCGCACCGATGGAAGATGTCAGCGATCCACCTTTCCGTGCGGTATGTAAGGATAACGGAGCAGATATGATGTACACCGAGTTCATTTCTTCGGAAGGATTGATTCGCGATGCGTACAAGAGTTTACATAAGTTGGACATCTTTGAATATGAACGCCCTGTCGGCATCCAGATATTTGGTGGCGATGTAGATGTTATGCGTGAAGCCGCCATCATTGCGGAAAGTGTGAACCCAAATTTGATAGATATTAACTATGGATGCCCTGTAAAAGCCGTCGCTTGTAAAGGTGCCGGAGCAAGTTTGCTACGAGATATTCCGCGAATGGTAAGGATAACCGAAGAGATTGTAAAAGCGGTTAAACTTCCGGTAACGGTGAAGACAAGATTGGGATGGGACGACGAAACCAAGAACGTGCACGAAGTAGCAGAACGCCTTCAGGACATAGGAATCAAAGCCCTCTCGATACATGGACGAACTCGTGTGCAGATGTATAAAGGGTATGCCGATTGGACGATGATAGGCATGATAAAAAACAATCCTCGCATCACGATTCCTATCTTTGGCAATGGCGATGTACATACTCCGAAGCAAGCGAAGGAATTGAAGGAACAATATGGCGTGGATGGCATCATGATTGGGCGTGCCAGCATCGGGCATCCGTGGATATTTAATGAGATAAAACATTATTTAAAAACAGGTGAGATACTTCCTCCGCCAACAGTTATTGATCGGGTGAATGTAGCTCGGAAACACCTGCAAAAGTCAATAGAATGGAAAGGCGAAAAGCTGGGAATACTGGAGATGAGGCGGCATTATTCTAATTACTTTAAAGCCTTCCCGAACTTCAAAGATTTCCGAACCAGATTCGTTACAACTGATGATGCCGCTACCTTATTTTCGATTCTTGAAGAGGTCTTGGATACATACGAATCAAAGGAATTCGCGGCATAACAAGCCTATCGTTCTTGCATCATGAATAAACTTTTGGTCGTGATAGCAGGACCCACTGCGATTGGTAAAACAGAGGTCGCGATAGCGGTCGCAAAGCATTATGATACCGAAATTATCTCTGCCGATGCTCGCCAGTTTTATCGAGAGATGAACGTCGGAACGGCGAAGCCCGATGCCTTGCAATTGGCTGAAGTAAAACATCATTTTATTAACTCCCATTCTATCAAAGAAGCCTACAATGCCGGGCAATATGAGGAAGATGCCTTGAAGACTTTGGATGAAATTTATAAGACTAATAATATAGCCATCATGGCAGGTGGTTCGGGGCTTTATATCCATGCCGTTTGCAATGGAATGGATCATCTTCCGCCCTCGGATGATGCCATTCGGCAGGCATTAAATACCGAGGTCGAGACCCTAGGCATTGCTTCCTTGCAAGAGGAATTAAAACAGGTTGATCCAACCTATTTCGATGAAGTGGATTTGGCAAATCCGCATCGAATTATCCGTGCTTTGGAGGTGTATAGATTAAGCGGAATGCCCTATTCTTCGTTCCGAAATAAAACGAAGAAAGACCGCCCGTTCCATGTGATAAAAATCGGCTTAAACATGGATCGAAAAGAACTTTATCATCGCATTAATAACCGCGTAGATAGTATGATAGCAGCAGGATTGGAGGAGGAGGCGAAGTCGTTGATTCCTTATAAAAATTATCAAGCCATCAACACCGTTGGTTACTCTGAATGGTTCGATTATTTCGATGGAAAAAGCACCAAAGAACAGGTCGTCGAAGCCATCAAACAAAATACGCGGCGATATGCCAAACGGCAACTGACTTGGTTCCGAAAAGATCCTGATATAAGATGGTTTAAAGTTTAAAGTTTAAGATTTAAAGTTGGAATACGACCTCAAATTTTAAACCTTTGTTACCGAAAATTTTCCTTTCTTTGCGGTGCATATAATTCTATAGAGAAGAGCGGAATGCGATCCCGATTTATCGGGGGATTTCTCTCTTACCTTCTGAAGAAAAATTATCTGATGTATAAGGGAACGCCCTTGTACCGTGCATTTTGAATCGTTCTTTAAATGTTTTGTAATGCAATTTAAGCAGTGTATTAACGGCTTATAATATTGCTTTAATTGAGATGAGTTACCGTGCCTCGACATTGACTTGGATCGCTATGACATCATCATAAATAATGATGACCTCGTAATGTGACTCTAACACCTCATAAACTATTATTAGCACCTCGTAATAGGGATTTCGGACATCATAATAGTATTTTACGACCTCGTAATTGTTCTCTACCACGTCGTAAATGTATTTTACGACCTCTTAATATGTGTTTACGACCTCGTAATGGTTCTCTATATTCTTTCGGCGTGGCAACCACGGCTCTCGGAACAATGACTTTAGATAGCATTCCATCTTACAATCTTGAATAAAAATTAAATAAACAATAAAATTAATAACCATAAACTTTAAATAAAATGAACCAAACAATTCTATTATTACAACAAAATGACAAGGACGAAACCGTGACAAAAATGCTGGGTTTGGTAGGTCCTTTGACGGCTGCCGACCCTGATGCCGATGTGGCTGCCGATGGTGCCAGCATTATTACCGAAAACGGTACGTATAGCACGAGGCGGAAGGAAAATAGGGCAGCGAAAACGGCGGCAAAAACGGCTGTGAATACCAAAAATTCGCAGAAGAAAAAAAGGAATTGCTGCGTATAATAAAGCGGCAAAGAAAATCATGGAAAAGTATCCGAACGACCCTAAGAAATGGAAGTCCTTGGGCTACCCCGTCTCGAAGATTGCGACGGATAGAAAGCCTTGTAAAAAAATTACCGGAGGCAAAGTGGAGCAGTGGATTCATGATGGATTTGTAGAATTTTCTTGGAAGTCATTGGGCGTTCAGGCAGACTTTTATACGATAGAAGAATGTCAGGGAGACCCCGCCATAGAGACGAATTGGTATGCTGCGAAACCCGCGCAGTGTAAGGAAGCGAGTGCTATTTTCAAACCAAAAACCTTGAACGTGCCAACCTGGTTTCGGGTAACGGGGCACAACACGGCTGGCATGGGAGAGGCACCATCGAATCCGTTCGGCGGCAAACCGATTCATTAATGGTTTAAGGTTGCTGAACGATGTTGAGAGTTTAAATAATCAGAAATTCGGCTTCAATAAATATTTGGAATAAAATTCGTTAATGCAGGCTACAGCTTCTTCGGCGGTATCTACAAGGCGAAACAAATCCAAATCCTCGGGACTGATTTTACCTTCCATAATGACAGTGTTTTTTATCCATTCCATCATGCCCGACCAGAATTTTACATCTACCAACACGATAGGGAATCGCCCGATTTTATTGGTTTGGATTAAGGTCAGGGCTTCGAATAATTCGTCCATCGTGCCGAAGCCTCCAGGCAAAACCACAAAGCCTTGGGCGTATTTGATGAACATGAGTTTCCTTACGAAGAAATAATCGAAAGTTATTAATTTATCGGGGTCGATATAGGCGTTGGAACTTTGCTCAAAAGGCAACTCGATGTTTAGTCCTACGGACTTTCCACCGGCTGTCTTGGCACCTTTGTTTGCTGCCTCCATGATACCTGGGCCGCCGCCAGTGATGATGCCATAGCCATCCAAAGTAAGCTTGTGGGCAATGTCTTCGGCCAATTGATAGAAGCGGTGTTCGGGCTTCGTCCTTGCTGAACCGAAGATGGAAACACAGGGCCCAATCTTGGACATCTTGTCAAAGCCTTCGACAAACTCGGCGATTATTTTGAATATCTGCCAAGTGTCGGCGGTCTTTATCTCCTGCCAGTCTTTCACTGCGAATGCCCGCCTGATTCTTTGGTCGTTGCTGCTCATATTAAAAGTTTAAAGTTTCTTATTACGGGAAAACTCTTTGCAAGTTCCGGTTTGGTGGAAAAGGTTGTTTGCATATAATTTTAATTTTCTTTCGCGGCAAAGATAAGTAATGAACCACAAGAAATAGATGGAATAAAAAAGCGGTACAATGTGTGCTCCTTTTTTGTTAGGAATTATCATCGTTTTATTTCTTTATTTTAAAGAAGACGGATTGCTATAAAATTTTCTAGAAAAGGGGTGTTTTTTCCTGGGAAATGGGGTGGCTGAAAAGCCGAAAACGACAGCTTTCTCATGATGATATTATAGAAATATACTGATAATGAGTTAAAAGCTCACAATGAGATGGGACATTTTTCCGTAGCTCTACGAGATTTG
>CAIMUP010000071.1 GCA_903844645.1 uncultured Bacteroidota bacterium | reverse complement strand
GCGAACGCGTTTTCGGGCTTGAAGAGCTGCCATAAAAAGTATTTTGCGGAACAAGGTTTTATCTATCACTTGGGAGCAGGAAAAAGTGAAAAGTATGCCGCCCGATTTGATCTTTTTAAGAGCCTCGGCATTGAGATTCCGATGATCACTTTGCCATACCTGGATTTCGTTTGCGAGATATCATACAAGATTACCTTATTCTGGACATGGTTTCGCCCATTACCGCTTTCATAAAACAGATTATATTCTGAAAAATAATCTGCATTTGTCAGGAAATCATTTCCCTTCGGAAAGACATGTATGATTTGCGTAACAAGTAACCACAAAACATCTCAATTTACTGGCATGGAATTTACTCACGCCTATTCATGAGGCTGCTAAATTACTAAATAATAATTAATGAATAAAACAGTGGCAGCTTAGCTCCGCAACAACCTTCCGAGTTTGAAAGAAAGGTCGAGGAAGAGGATCTTCGGGTTCGCATTACGCTCAATGTGGAAGTATGCTTTGTTTAATTCATTCACGAATTCGTGGCAATTATTTTCGTTAATCATCGGCGCGAATTTGGTGAATGCTTTTAGCTCCTCATCGTTCATCCTTACTGTGGATTCACCGGCATATTGAAGCATCATACACTCTCGAAAGATATGCATGGAATATAATATAAAATTCTTCTGCTTCTCTCGCCCTATCTTCGCTTGTACATCTACCCATGCTATTAAATCGTATTGATTTTTTGGGAGATTAAAACCATAACAAAGCCGCCACCAGGTTAATAATTCTTTCGTGCTGTCATCATCAATATCAGGATGCGCAAGGGATTGCACTTCATTCTGATTTCCATCCGCGAGGTGAACAATGTATGCTGCTTGTTCTTTTTTATAATCATATTTTACCATCACGGCTGTTATTAATTCATCATCTGTAGGCTTGTTTATCTTGATTAATTGTGTGCGAGACAGTATGGTATTAATGATCTGATCGGAGTTCTCTGCAACCAAGATAAACAAAGTCTTATTGGGCGGTTCTTCAATGATTTTTAATAAGTGATTAGCCGCTTCGGTACGCATCTTTTCCGGCATCCAGATAATGGTAATTTTATAATCGCTTTCATAGGTCTTGAGCGACAACTTTCTAATCAATTCCGAGCTTTCATCCACCGCAATAATACCTTGCTTATTCTCTGCTTCGATAAATGCCATCCATTGATTCAAATTTTGATGCGGATTCTCTGCAAAAGCCTTCCGAAAGAGAAACATATAATCGGAACTGGAGATTAAATCCCTAGTATTCCCATCAGGCATCGCGTAATTCTTTTTAGTAACTACAGGAAATACAAAATGAAGATCAGGATGGATCAATTTATTATACTTAATACACGAAGAACATACGCCGCAAGAGTCCTCATCCATGCGCTTCAAACAACAAATATATTGCGCGTATGCAATCGCTAATTGAAGCGTTCCAGAACCTTCGCTGCCAAGGAAAAGTTGTGCATGGCTAATGCGATTTTCAAGAACTGATTTGCGCAATCTATTCTTAATTTCCACATGTCCGATGATATCTTTAAAAAGCATGATGCAATATTATTCCGTAACCTTATTAATGATGTTTGCAAGCCCGCTGTAATCACTTAAATCAACCTTTATAGAGCCGATCATCAATTCTGATTCAAGCCGGATGGGAATATGATTCAAATCATCCGAAACCCATAGGTTCATCCCTTCTTGGTCTTTGAATATTCGCCCTTTTACTAACTGCGGCTGGAATTTTAAACAAGGAAACTTGCCAAGCCGTGTACTTATCGTTTCACGACCAGCAAACTTGATAGCCATAGGATAAATTTTTTCATCCAGATATATGGTTACCACAAAAACATCGCCTACTTTTATGTCGGTATAATCGAAAGTTCTCGCAAAGTAAAACGCCGACAACAAATCTTGAATACTATCCGGCACAGTCGCTACTTCTTTGCCGGTACTCACCGTATTTTTATAGGGATTGAAAGAATAATTCTGATTGATCTTATACCCGCCCTCATCTACCCGTCGAAGAAAGATCCAGGGCGTAAGAGATTCCGCATCAATCGTTGTTTCGTAGCGATCTTCTACTTTAAAAAACCAATTAAATGCACCAAGCGACTTCCCCAATCCTACAATATGATAACAATCTCGTGGACCGACCTTTTCTTGCGGAGTTTTTATCTCCAGAGAACATTCTCCGGCATCTATCACGCCATAATGGACGCGGAATTTTAATTTCTCGCCGCATTTATAAGCAACATTTTTCAGATGCGGCAGCGTCTTTTGTGCATCGCTCTTTCCGATGATTAATAAAAGGAAAACAAGGACCGATAAAATGATTTTATTCTTCATAAAAATCTCTTTGCAAAAGTCATTCCAAGTATTAAGATTCCGTTATTCGGCAGGGATTCCTATTTCGTTTGTTTCGGGCTGAATATCTTTTAGTATCGGTAGGTCCTTAACTGATTTTATTCCGAAATATTCCATAAAACTTTGGCTCGTAACGAAAAGCATTGCCTTGCCTGGTCCTTCCGATTTCCCTTTTATCTCTATCAAATCCTTTTCGAGCAGTTTCTGAATCGAATAATCGCAATTCACGCCGCGGATATGCTCGACATCGCTCTTGGTAACCGGTTGTTTATAGGCGATAATAGACAGCGTTTCGAGCGCAGAAGTGGACAATCGCTTCTGCGCCTTTTGCTGAAGCAAGATAGTCAATGTCGCCTGGTATTCTTTCTTGGTGAGAAACTGATAACCGTTCGCAATTTCCAATAATTCAAAAGAAAAATCATCCAAAGAATACCGCAATTGCAATTCTTTTACTGCGGCAATGATTTCGTCCACAGAAATTTCCCAGCCGAAGACATTCTTCAGACAAGAACTTATTTCGTCCACCGTAATAGGCTGTTCAGAAGCAAAGATAAGGGCTTCGATATGTGTTTTTAATACTTGCATTGTTATTAAATTATAGGATTATTCTTACGCCGCAAAGATACGAATCGTTTCGTAGTTTAGAATATCCTTAAATCGCCGAGGTAGGTGCCGTTTGCTATTTTCATGGGAGGCAAAATTAGGAAATTTCCAAATCATTCTATGTTAGTCAGAAATGAAATTCTGAAAAAAGTAGCCCCAAATTATAATTCGTGGCTACTTTAGGAAACCTGATTACTATTAGTATAATTCCGATTAATAAAAATTCCTGCTACATTATAAGGAGTGCATTCCGGTAATAGGCTTTCGAATCAGGGGAAAACGATTTCCTACTTTCAGAGTCCTCCAAATATTGATATTTGGAGGCATTCCATCTTTGGATTTGCTCCAAATATCTCGCGGCGGAGGTATTCCATCTTTGGAATTGTTTCAAATGTCTCGCGGCAGAGGTATTCCATCTTTGGAATTGCTACAAATGTCTCGAGGCGGAGGCATTCCATCTTTGGAATTGCTCCAAATGTTGTTTTTAGAAGATTTTTGGGGATAAAATGTCCTCGTTCCTGAAAGGGGATACCCTTTTCAGCTTTTGAAGAATTGGAATTTCTATAGTCTAATGCCTGACGGGGCTTTCAGAAAATCCGTAAGTAGGGGGATTCGCATTCTTTCGATTTCATCACACCGAAACTCGGGTTCGCGGCAACAGAATCGCGTATAAAAATGGTCTGATTTCAATCCTCCGGAATGATAATATCCTCCTCGTGGCTCTTTTTCTTATCTATCTTTACCTTGCTCTGTAGCCAGTTGCTGTAATTAATCACCTCGGCATCGTCCTTGCTATCGTGGCGACTGGCGAGGATGAATTCTTTAATATCCTTCTTCAGCGGAATCGTAAATTTCACATCCTGAAACGCAGCCATATCCTTCAAAAGGGTCATAAAATTCTTCTCCCTCACATTTTCATCCTTCCGAACCAGGTCGCGGAACTCCTTTTTAATTTGGTGGATGCGGCGTTCGAGGAATTCATAGTCCTTTATCTCATACCGAATAATTAATTCCGCAATAGCGATCTTGAATCGCAAGGTTTCATCCGCCGCCTCGAAACTTTCGTGCTGGTACAGCTTGTTCAATTGCTTGATAGACGCATGGAAATTCTCTTTCTTAAACCAAAAAATAGCGAGGTTGAGATAAACAAACACTTCGTAGAAAGGAGTGTTCTTCAGCGACTCGTTATCCCGAATTCCTTCCAGCAATTCGATGCCCTTATCAATGTTCGTAACCGAGTAATTCAAGACCAAAGCATTGTAATAAAAGAAAGCATACTTATCATAGAGCAGTTTGCCGTATTCATCCATGCTTTCCTTCAGCTTCGCAGCGTAGTTTAGCGACTCATCCAGCTTGTCATTCGCGAATAACGTATTCACGATGTAGGTAAGCATCTGGAGCTTGTTGTTGTGGTTACTTTTATTGAATAATTTCTCTTTGACGAATTCATCATAGGCATTGATAAGGTAGCCCTCAAGGCTTTCATACTCCCGCTTCTGCAACATAATCTGGCTGACCCCTTGCACAATCTTCAATCGCAAAACAGGGGTGTTGATAATCTCTTTATCTGCCGAAAAATCCTCCAAGGTCTTCTCTAATAATTCCACAATCGGGTTCTCGGAGGAAGAGAAATTCTGATTAATCTTCAACCGGTAATTCACCACCGCCAAAATGTCGTCTATCAATCTTAAATTTTTTAACTGTTCGGCATTTTGCTTACGCAGTTCGATGTATCGTTCAGGATTAATCGAAACCAATTCATGCGACAGCTTGATGAAATCAGAATAGATAATATCCAACAATTCGTGGGCATTAATGTTCGTCGCCCTGCCTTCGGCTTTCTTCAGGAAATACTCCGACAACCGGAACTTATTCCTGTTAAAATACAGCTTGCTGGTCGCCGTAAAATACATGATATAATTCGTTTCGTCTTTATCGAAATATTGCAGCGTCATAGCCCTCATAATCTCTTCTATCAACCGATTCCGAAGACGGTAATAGTTATTCTTTGTCCCTTCGGGATAACAAATCCGCCACATTTCGTCATCGGTTAATTTCTTCCCTTGCTTCCGCATCAAATCTATGAGCTGAACATCCAGGCGGGTTTCATACCAATCACTCCTCGAGAAGTAATATTTCTAATGCCGAAGTTCATCCTTCGTCATGTCATCTACCATTTGGTCTAATGCATCCATAATTCAATAATTCTTTTAATATGTAAGAACGCCAAAATTATGATTTCTCTCGGAAATAAAATCCCTGTACCTTTGCACCATTAAAAAATTATCTTTACCGCCCCGAACAACAATTAAGTATCCGCAATAAAAATTATGAGAACTACAATCAAACAAATCATCCTGGCAGCAGCCCTGTTCCTTACCTCCAACTTTATCTTTGCCCAAGCCCATCTGGGCGTTACCGGAATAACCGGATGGCACAATACCGCCCATTGCAGCGTGCCGTACACCAACATGTACATCAATGTAAAAAATTACGACTCCGTCACATTTAATGGAGCCGTTACCATCAATATTATTGATGGGTCGGGGCAACATTTTTTGGATTCTATGACTGTCATGATTCCTTCTGGCGGGACGGATTCTTTGCCCTTACCGCCATATTATTTTAATCAACCGCAATATGCTGCGGGGCACGATGTGGTTATCGTTTGGCCCATTGCGAATAATGTCGCGTTGGTGGATAGTTTCACCGATTCGGTGTTTGTTATTTGCACGGCGAGCATTCCGGTTTTTGATGCCAAGAATGCCTTCCATGTATTCCCGAATCCTGCGAACGAATATCTTTTATACGAATCGGAGTATCCGGCAAACACCATCGAGTATGTAAGAATTATAGATGTTATCAAAGGTGAGATTTATCGCCACGAAGAAAAGGGTTATTCTATTCCGTTATCCAACATCCCTGCCGGAATATATGTCATCGAATTGAAATTAAAAGATGGTACGAGCATCAAAAAGAAATTCGTCAGAGAATAAAATCCTATCAGATATTAAAATAAAAAAAGCCCTCCGACAATCTTTATCGGAGGGCTTTTGGTTTTCCTTTTATTCTAATAAAATTTAATGGCTTTCTGCTGCATAAAACCCCTCTACCGTGTTTCCAATGAAATCATCATTGGTCGGCATGTAGTTGCCCTTTTCTTGTCTTAGATACTTTGTTGTTTCAATCATTGTTTTTACTTTTTAATTGTTTAATGTTTATTAATTTCGTTGTATTCTATTTGAAAATTCGGTACTATGCGTTATTTCTACGCTGGAAATAGTTATGGCTGCCGTGGAAATAGTTATG
>CAIMUP010000070.1 GCA_903844645.1 uncultured Bacteroidota bacterium | reverse complement strand
GTAGCGAATAAAAACTAATACCATTAGTTTCTATTCGCTTTCCTGGTGGACCCGAAGGGATTCGAACCCCCAACCAACAGAATCGGAATCTGTCATTCTATCCAATTGAACTACGGGTCCAATATTTTTTAATCGGGCGCAAAGTTAATAATTGGCGGATTACTAATTTTGCGCCTCAATAATTAAATAAGATAATGAAAAAGAAAACACCAAAAGATTCGATGGCGATAACCACTGAAATCGTATTACCGAATGATACGAACACACTTGGAAACCTGATGGGTGGGCGATTGTTGCACTGGATGGACATCACCGCTGCTATTGCTTGTCATCGTCATTGCAACCGCGTTGTGGTAACGGCTTCTGTGAATAATGTTGCGTTTAATCAGGCGATTAAACTGGGAGAGATCGTGACTTTGCAGGCGAAGATTTCTCGCGCTTTTACTTCGTCTATGGAAGTTTTTATTGATGTATGGGTGGAGAATAATTCTACCGGCACCAAGAAGAAATGCAATGAAGCCATCTATACTTTCGTGGCGGTTGATCAGATGGGAAATCCGATTGCTGTGCCTGAAATCGAGCCCGAAACTCAAGAAGAAAAGGAGCGATATGCAGCTGCTTTGCGCAGACGGCAGTTGAGTTTGATATTGGCGGGCAAAATGAAACCTTCGGAGGCTACCGAGCTGAAGGCTTTGTTTATTACCGATTAGTTAGATAACACGAACTTCCCTCTCTCGGATATTGCTTCGCCTTTGGTGAATGTGGGGATGGTGTGGAGTGTTGTGGGTAAGGTATGTAGGATTCTGGGTAGGGTATGGAAGGCATTGGGTAGGGTATGGACGGTACTGGGTAAGGTATGGAGGGAATTGGGTATGGTATGGAGGGTTTTGGGTAAGGTATGGAAGGCTCCGGGTAAAGTGTGGAAGGCTCCGGGTACGGTTTTTAGTTAAAATTATAGGGAATTAAGTTAAAGTTTTGGGGTCGGGATTATAAATCCAGACCAGCGAAAAATAATTTTTATGGGTCAAGAAGCTACGTGGGCGGGGTTAAAGGGGGTCTGGATTGCAAATCCAGACCAGCGATTATGTTTGAGATTAATTTATTTTCAAAAAAATAGTTTGTGTATATCAAAATTTTTTTCTAATTTTGCGCCATGAAAAATAAATAGATTATGGCAACAATAAAATTAAAAGATGTTTTACCCTACGGGCTTGCTGGGAAGGCTTTGTTTGATTCGATAAAAACTCCGTTGGTTATTTATGAAACGGAGTTGGCTGATCCTTTTGAAACGGTTACTTTGGCGGGGCAGATTGCGGCTGTTACTGGTATGATTTCTACTGGTGGTTTGGAGGGTTTGAACAAGGCTGATACTGCTTTGAGGAATGGTTATATGAATAATTTGAAGCCTATTTTGAAGGACTTGAGTTATAAGATTAAGAAGTGTATCAGGTTGGGGACTATTACTGATGGATATGCTTCATTTGGTTTGGCGGATTTTAAGAAGAGTATTTCGCAGAAGGATATTGCGGGTTTTCATTTGGCTTATGCTACTACTATGGCGAGGATTGCTGCGACTGGTAATACTGCGGCTTTGAGTACTGCGGGGTTTGGTGCGCCAAAAGTTCTTTCTATTACTACTAATCATGATTTGGCTTGGAATGTGCAGATAACGAAGATTACTGTTAAGGAGAATATCAGTGATTTGAGTAAGGGGAATCAGGTTATTGTGAAGGCTATGGTGAAGAGTATTGCGCGGATTTTGAAGGCTGGGAGGGCTTATGCGGAGAGTATTGGTGATACTACTTTGATGCGGAAGTGTACGCAGAAGGCTTTGTTGGCGACTGTTACGCCTACTGTGCCTGTGGGGAGTGTTGATAGGAGTATTGCAGAGAATACGAGTAAGTGTTGGTTGAAAACTCCTGTTGCGAGGGATTTGATGAAGTTTACTTTGCTGACGGAGGGTGGGGAGGTTTATATTTGTAGAATGGATTTGATGACGGGGATTTGTACGGCGGGACTTTTGTTGGTATTTGGGGAGACTTTGGAGGTGAAGAAGATGGATGTGCCGGGGAGTGGTGATAAGATTATTATTACTAATGCTGGGGTTGGGAAGGTTGTGGTGAGGACGGAGCGGGTGAAGGGGTAGGGCTTTGCAATTATAAATGTTGAATAATAAATTATGAATTAAGGCTCGGCGGTTGTCGGGCTTTTTTGTTTATAGAAATTGTTATGTAGTTTTGTGCCGTTAAATAAAAATGTCAAAGTATAGATATTAAAAGTAAAAAAATAAAAATATGTATAAATACAAAGTTCGTCTAAAATACAATACTGACCAAAATGGTGGTTCTAAATCTTATGAAGTGATTATCGAATATCCAAAACGGATATATGCGTTTACTGATGATTATAGTAATCAAGGCAAAGGGAGAAATGGAATACTATATGCAGCTGCTATGAAATTAGGATTAGACCCTTTATATATTGATGCTATTTCAGACAGATCAAAACTTGATAGCGGATGGTATCAATTAACATTTATTGGAGAAGTAGTTGACTCCACTTCTTCGACATCCCAAAGTAATTCAAAATCCGTATCACAAGAAGAAAAGGATTCAAATTATGCAGCTGTAGTTGCTGCAAATAGAGAACGAAGGGAAGAAAAGGAGGCTGCATTAGATAGAAAAGCTGAAAGAGATGAACGGAAACGAAAAATGGAATTAGAGGAAGAAAAAATTAGAGCTGAGCAACAAGCAATAAAGAGATCACAAAGAAAAGAAAGGGCAGATGAATTAAGAAGCCAAGGGAAATTTTTTCTGGCATTTATTGTTGAGTTTCAGAGTGCCGTTGCCGTCACTGGAGCATTAATAGTTATTATTCCATTGGTCTTATTTGCTTTTCATTCAAACCAAACAAATAAAGAAGAAGCAGTGACACAAAATCCAGCTCTTGAATTAATAGACGAAAAAAATAAGAAGGATATAAAAACAGAAAAAGTGGTAAATGGAAATGAACTAAAATCTGAAGCAAATAATCAAGTTGATGGTGCCTTTAAGGATTTAGTGGGTAGTGAATATTTATCAAAGGATATGGGCGGTAATGAACTAATGAAATTTTCTAAAAATGGAGATGATTTACAAGTATACTACTCTGCATCTTCCCCTACTAAATGGATGAGAATGGAAATTGATGGGAATGCAGCAAAATTACAAGGAGTTATTATGGTATCGTTTCCAAATAAGCCAGAAGTAAAATATACATTATCCCAAATTAGTAAGGCTGGTTTTGATGTATTAAACCCAGATGGGAAAAGTCAACATTATAGTCAATTCCATTAGAAGCTTTAAAGTTAATGAACCCCTATTGTATTCTTTGTTACCTTACATATTTTGATGTCGCATTTATTGCAAATCTTGTTACTATTTTTGGAATTGTTTTTATTGCACTCCAAATTTATTATTTGAAAAAGGAGAGAGAAGACAAAAGTAAATTGAATGAAGCCGAACTGCTCCTTAGAATAAGAGAAATGATGATTGAGCACAACGAAATACATGTGCAATTAAGGAAAGGAATACCCATTCAAAGCAATTTATCTGATGAAGAATGGGCTAAAATTGAATCTTATATGGGATTATTTGAAGCTTGCTATATTTTTATTGAGAAGGATTTAATTACTATGGGCAATTTCAAAAAGCAATTTGGTTATAGAGTAAAAAATATATTAAATGATAAAACTATTGTTCAAAAAAAGTTAATAGAAGAAAAAGATTTTTGGGAAGACTTTATTGCTCTAACTGAATTAATAAAAAAAACAAATTAATCTCATTTGGATAAATCATAGAGGGGATAAAATTACAGCCCTCTTTTTTCATTAGGTACTGTTTATTTTTTACTCATTGTCGTGTGATAGCAGCCTTTTTCGGGCTGCTGCAACACGACGATGATTATTATTATCATCACCGTTTTAAGAGAATTAAGAAATCAGCTTCACGATTTCTTCTTCGTCAATCAAGTTCATGCACTTGAAATGTCCCTTGGGGCATTCATCAAAACCGAGCTTGGAACAGGGGCGGCATTTCAAACCTTTGACTTCCATAATGTGTGAGTTGGCGGGCATTTGAGGCATGTATGGCGACATGCCGAATTCAGGAATTGTATTGCCCCAGATGGAGATAATTTCTTTGTTGAATGCCGCCGCAATGTGCATCAATCCGGTATCGTTGGTAATGATTTTTCTTGCCTGGCGAATCAAAGATGCGGATTGATTGATGTTGAAATTGCCACAGGAATTATACACCAAATCGCCGACTTCGGCTTTGATTTTATCACCCATTTCTTTGTCAACCGTTCCTCCCAAAAGCACTACCGGCTGGTCCATCTTTTTGATGACAGAAATTATTTTATCTACAGGAAATTGCTTGGTGATTCGTTTGGCTCCAATGACGAATCCTATGTATCCATTTTGATGAGATGGCGGGAGAAAACTCAAATCAACTTCATCATGTTTTGGAATAAAATAATCCAAACCTTTGCCATCGTTTTTAATCTTTAATCCCTTCGCAGTTTCAAAATAACGATCCACGATATGTTTATCGGGGAGCTTGCTGTATTTGAAATTCACCATGATCCATTTCTCGATATTCAGCTTCGGGAAGGAATGAATCTTTAAGCCCAATCTTGCTTTGAGATTCAGCGTGCGGAGGTTATGATGGAGGTCAATGATGTAATTAAAATGTTCTGCCTTGAGCTTCGGAAGCAGCGCAGACAGCCCGTCTTCCATCAAATGAATCTTATCAATATAAGGATTCGCGACAAGGAGTTGATGGTATTCTTGCTTGGTGAGATAATGAATTTCAGAGAATGGCAACTGCGCCTTCAAGCACCGAATGACGGGAGTTGTGAGGACGATGTCACCAATCGAACTGAAACGGATAATAAGTATTTTGTGCATTGTTTTGTTTGTGTTTCGGATGCAAAGATAGAAAACATGAGGGGCTTGATACGTAGGCTCATCATTTTGTGCACTGATGAGTCGTTCTCTTTCCTAATTCCTACTTTCGCCCCATGAATAGACTCCGCAACAGCTTCCTGAATACCCTTGCCCAAACCAGCGATGCACCGATGCTTTTGGAATTTGTAAGGGCAGAAGGAATTTATCTTTTCGATGCCGAAAACAATAGGTATTTTGACCTTATTTCAGGCATCTCGGTCAGTAATATCGGGCATCGGCATCCGAAAGTAGTGTCGGCAATAAAAAATCAGGTGGATTCTTACATGCACCTCATGGTTTATGGCGAATATGTGCAGTCGCCGCAGGTAAAATTAGCATTAAAATTAAAAGAAGAACTGTGCCGAACGGAAGGCGTGATGTTAGACAGCGTTTATTTTGTGAATAGCGGATCAGAAGCCATCGAAGGAGCAATGAAATTAGCCAAACGAACTACCGGAAGGATGAATATTGTAGCATTTAATAAGGCATATCACGGCAGTACCCACGGGGCTTTGAGCATTATTGGCGATGAAGAATTCAGGAACTCTTTCCGCCCATTATTACCGGATATTACGCACCTCGAATTTAATTCTTTGAACGATTTAAACCTTATTAATTCCAAAACAGCATGCGTTATTGTTGAAACAATTCAAGGCGAAGCAGGAGCAATCGTAGGCGATAAAGAATTTCTAAAAGCCCTTCGGAAAAGATGCACCGAAGTAGGCGCATTATTAATAATTGATGAAATACAAACCGGCTTTGGGCGGACAGGATCCCTCTTTTCATTCACACAATTCGGCATCATTCCCGATATACTTTGCCTTGCTAAAGGAATGGGCGGAGGCTTGCCGATAGGGGCATTCATCGCATCCAAAAAAGTAATGGATAATTTCAAAACAAACCCTGTATTGGGACATATTACCACCTTTGGAGGCAATGCGGTATGTTGTGCCGCTTCATTAGCTTTGATAGAGGTTTTATTAGATGAAAAATGGATCGAAAAAGTAGCCGCCAAAGAAGCATTATTCAAGAAACTGTTGGTACATCCATCCATCAAAAACATTTCAGGCATGGGGCTGCTGCTGGCAATCGAATTCGAGAGTGAAGAATTCAATAAAAAATTAATTTCATCCTGCATCGAAAACAAAGTAATCGTTGATTGGTTTCTCTTTGCCGGCAACAAGATGCGGATTGCCCCTCCGCTCACGATTTCAGAAGAAGAAATTGCGGATGCATGCACCCTAATTTTAAAATCTATTGACATAATTCTTAATCAAAATAACTAATGATGAACTATCCTAAAATTATTCTAAAGCCTGGCAAAGAACGCTCTTTGCAGAACCTTCATCCGTGGTTATTCAGTGGCGCAATCCATGATGTAACGGGCAAACCAGAGGAGGGTGATGTTGTTGAGATCTTTTCTTCGACCAATAATTATCTCGCAACGGGTCATTGCCACGATGGTTCTATTTCTGTTCGGATTTTTACGTTTCATCAGCAAGAAATCAACTATGGTTTTTGGAAAGAAATGATTCGAAAAGCGTACAACAGACGTCTTCTTCTCGGCTTCATCAACAACCCCGAAACGAACGTGTATCGCTTGGTACATGCGGAAGGTGATGACTTGCCAGGATTGATTATTGACATCTATAATCACACTGCTGTTATCCAAACGCACACCGTTGGCATGTATTCTATCCGTGAAGATTTGGCAAAGATTCTTGTTGAAGTTTATGATGGAAATCTTCTCGCCGTATTCGATAAAAGTTCCGAGACGATGGCGAAACAAATCAAAGAATCTTTGTCCAATTCCTACCTTATTGGCGAACGAATAGATGAAATGATGATGGAAAACGGCTTACTGTTTCATGTTAATTGGGAGGCAGGGCAAAAGACAGGTTTCTTTATTGATCAACGCGACAATAGATCGTTACTTTCGCGGTATTCCAAGGATAAAAAAGTGCTTAATGCCTTCTCTTATTCCGGAGGATTCAGCGTTTATGCTTTAGCTGGCGATGCCGCGATGGTTCATTCCGTAGATAGCTCGCAAAAGGCGGTAGAATGGGGAGAAACAAACATTCAAAATAATTTTCCAGACATTAAAAAGCACCAATCATTCACCGAAGATGTCTTTGATTATCTTAAAAAAATGGAATCAGATTACGATGTCATCGTTCTTGATCCGCCTGCTTTTGCAAAGCATCTTAGTTCGGTAGATAAAGCCACGATTGGCTACCGGAATCTCAATGCCGAGGCTCTTAAAAAGATCAAATCGGGCGGCATACTTTTCACTTTTTCCTGCTCCCAAGTGATAGATAAAACCTTGTTCCGCAAAATACTTTTTATGGCAGCTCTTCAAGCCCGAAAACGCGTTCGC
>CAIMUP010000069.1 GCA_903844645.1 uncultured Bacteroidota bacterium | reverse complement strand
GGTCATCCCACCTTTAACTCTAGTCATCCCACCTTTAACTCCGGTCATCCCACCTTTAACTCCGGTCATCCCACCTTTAACTCCGGTCATCCCACCTTTAACTCCGGTCATCCCACCTTTAACTCCGGTCATCCCACCTTTAACTCCAGTCATCCCACCTTTAACTCCAGTCACCCCACCTTTAACTCCAGTCACCCCACCTTTAACTCTAGTCACCCACGTTGAAACTTTGGTCTCCCCAAGAGCCCTTCTGCTTTCCCCAAGAGTCCTTCTGCTTTCCCCAAGAGCCCTTCTGCTTTTCCCAAGAGACCTTCTGCTTTTCCCAATCAACACCCAACTTTCCCAAAACAACAGCCAAAATCGGCATTTCGAGGGGTCGTGTTTTGGGGAATGATTAGGCTTGGATGTATTTTTTCCACCAGTATTGAAAAACGATTAAGCCCCAGATTTGGGCATGGACTTCACCCGGGTCATTGGAATAGATCTTTTGTTTGAGGCGTTTTATTTCGGAAGGATTGAAGATATTTTGTTCGATAATAAAGTCATCATTCAATAATTCATCTATCAGCGTTTTCAAATCATTCTGAATCCATCTTAGCATGGGCACCTCGAATCCTTGCTTCTTCTTGTTAAGAATTTCTTTTGGAAAAGCATCTATAAAAGCATCCTTCAGAATCTTTTTGGAGGCGTGTTTGTCTATCTTATAATCGGATGGAATTTGAAAGGCATATTCCACTACTTTATAGTCGAGGAAGGGGTTGCGAACTTCTAAGCCATGAGCCATTGAATTCATATCAACTTTGGTAAGCATGTCGTTTGGGAGGATTAAATGGACATCGGAGTAGAGGACATCGTTAAGGTCAGAATTACCAGTATTATTATTGATTTGATTAATGTAATTTAAAGTCCTGACAAGTGAGTGACCAGTATCATGTTCTTTATTGACTAAATTATAAGCCTCCTTCTCATTAGTTATTGTACACCATAACCAGTATCGTACCGCCCTACTATACTTTACGCCTTGCGCAAAGCGGTGCATTTGTCTAATTGTATTTCCTGTATTGGTATGTCTCGACTTCGGTAATATCCTTAATAATGGCTCGATATATTTTAATAAACTTAGATAACCGTTGTTGCGAATATGCCATTCGGCGCGGTGTTTATTATAGCCAGCAAACAATTCATCAGCACCATCACCGGACAATGCAACTTTGATATGTTCACGGGTATATTTACTCAAGATATTCACTGCAATGGCTGATGAATCTGCGAAGGGTTCATCAATATAATCAAGCATATCATGAAGGCTTCCAAGCAAATCATCATTGGATAAATGGAAGGTAGTATGATCTGTTTTGTGCATCTTAGCAACTGCTTCGGCATCTTTCGATTCATCAAATTTCTTATCGCCATTAAAGCCTATGCAAAATGTTTTTAAACTCGGAACAAGTTTAGATGCAATAGATACAATGATAGTTGAATCAACGCCACCCGAAAGAAAAGCACCCAATGGAACATCCGAAACCATTCTCTTGGAAACAGATTCTTCTAATAAATCTCTTAGATGATTCTTCTGTTTGTTATAAGAATGTTCGTTGAAGGGCTTAATAGTTTCTTTGGAATCAAAAGGTATTTTATAATATTCCACATCCTTCACAATACCATTATGAACTTCTATGTAATGCCCTGGAAGCAGCTTCCTGACATTCTTGAGAATAGAATGAGGAGCCGGAATATAATTCAATTGAAGATAAATGTATAGGGAAGTAAAATCAATTTCCTTAGTAATACCATAAGCCATGATTGCCTTCATTTCAGAGGCGAAGAGCAACTTATCAGCATCCTGATAAATCAATAAAGGTTTCACTCCGATTCTATCTCTGGCAATGAATAATTTCTCTTCTTCCTTGTCATAAATTGCAAAGGAAAAGAAGCCATTTACTTTATTTAAACAAGCAGCCCCTTCTTTAATAAAAAGATTTAAAAGAACTTCTGTATCGCTATGGGTTCTTAAAGGAACACCTGCATTTATCAATGCTTCACGATGTTCTTTGAAGTTAAAAAATTCTCCATTAAAGATAATAGTATAACGACCTGTATGATCTGTAAATGGTTGATTCGCGGCGGTTGTTGTATCAATGATAGAAAGCCGACGATGCCCAAGCGCAACTTGATTGTGATGATAAATCCCTTCAGCATCAGGACCACGTTTTGCTAAGGTATCACAAGATCGTTTGACCTTATCAAGATAGTTTGTTCCTTCTTTCGTAAAAGCAACAACACCTGTGATACCACACATTATTTCTTTAAGAGGATATTAAATATGAATCACTTCACTATAAGCATCTGCGGCGGCTTCCATAATTGCTTCAGACATAGTTGGGTGAGGATGAACAGCTTTTATCAATTCATGTCCTGTAGTTTCTAATTTCCTTGCAACAACTATTTCGGCAATCATTTCAGTTACATTGGCACCAATGAAGTGTGCACCCAATAACTCACCATATTTAGCATCAAAAATTAATTTTACAAAACCATCCTTATTCCCTCCGGCACTTGCCTTGCCGGATGCAGTGAATGGAAACTTACCAATCTTTAATTCATAACCAGCTTCTTTGGCTTTCTTCTCAGACATACCAACTGAGGCAATCTCTGGTGAGCAATAAGTACATCCCGGAATGTTTCCATAATCCAATGGTTCGGGGTTCTTGCCGGCTATTTTCTCTACACAAATAATTCCTTCTGCCGAGCCAACATGCGCAAGAGCAGGACCGGGAGTGCAATCTCCCACGGCATAAATTCCAGGAATATTTGTTTGATAAAAGGCATTCACAATGATCTTTCCAGCATCGGTAATGATACCTAAATCTTCCAAACCAATACCTTCTAAATTAGCAATAATACCTATGGCTGACAGCACAATATCCGCTTCTACCACTTCATTACTATTCTTTGTTTTGATGTTCACTTTACACGTCTTCCCTGATGTATCAACGGATTCCACAGAGGATTCAAGCATCACATCAATACCTTGTTTCTTGAAACTGCGAAGCAATTGTTTCGACACATCTTCATCTTCAACAGGCACAAGATTGGGAAGAAACTCCACCAAAGTTACCTTCGTTCCAATGGCATTATAAAAGTAGGCAAACTCCGATCCAATAGCTCCCGATCCCACAACAACCATAGACTTCGGTTGTTTATCCAAAGTCATCGCCTCCCTATATCCAATAATTTTTTTCCCATCTTGCTTGAGATTCGGAAGTTCTCTCGAACGCGCTCCGGTAGCTATAATAATATGCGGTGCTTCATACACAGTAACCTTTCCATCGGCATCTTTAACCTCCACTTTCTTTCCGGCAATCAATTTACCATTACCAAGAATCGAATCAATTTTATTCTTCTTAAACAAGAACTGAATCCCTTTACTCATGCCGTCTGCAACATCACGAGATCGTTTTACTATCGCTCCGAAATCAGCCTCGCCGCCTGAAACTTTTATCCCATAATCGCTGGCATGATTGAGGTATTCAAAAACTTGTGCGCTTTTCAACAACGCTTTGGTTGGGATACATCCCCAATTGAGGCAGATTCCACCGAGGCGTTCGCGTTCGATGACGGCTACTTTCATGCCTAATTGCGAAGCGCGGATGGCTGCTACATATCCCGCAGGACCGCTTCCTATAATTATTAAATCGTAATTCATATTCTTGATTTCTAATTTTATTTTTGTGGGGCGAAATTACTAAAAGATTTAAACAAATATCAATTAAAAAGGAGAAGCCTCTTCAAATTCTACTAAATTTCTTATTTCAATTTCTCTTTATCTTATGCAAAAGGTGCATTCCGCATGATAGGAGTCATCCATTCTCCTTCGCCATCTGTACCTATCACTTAATATAAAGGAGTGGGATGCGAAGAATAAAAGTATGGATTCCTGAAAGGTTTTCTCCTTTCATCTTCTTTAATTAAGGTATGCAACTACTGTTTCTTTTGCGGTTGTCCGCTGCCTTCGGTAATGAATTTCAATAAACTACCTTTGATATACTGGTCCCAGCCTTTTACGCAATCGTTGTAACATTCTACTTCGGGAACTAAACCGATATGGGTAAAATTCAGTTGAGTAGCATTGCCATTTGTTGAAATCTCGAAACTCATTTTGGTGTTGGTCCATTCGTGTTTGTCTTTAATCCAACCAAGATAGCAGTCGGTAACGAGCCATATTACTTTTTTGTCGGGCACAGACTCCACAATTTTACAAGTTACAAAAGATTCTCCTCCCCAGAGCAACTTAAAGACATCATCTTGTTTCTCTGAACTGCCTTCTAAATTTTCTGTCCACCATTTTGTAACCTGGTTAATACTCTTGAATACTTCGCTTGCTGATTGGCTTACCTCGAGGGTAGCATTGTAATTTTTGTTTTCCATTATGTTTTAAATTTAATTGTTAATAATTGAGGCTGCAAAGAAAGGAAAAGTTTTTATGATGTTTCTAAATTTCAAATTCCTCCTTAATAAACTTCCAAAAGTGTACAAGTTAAACCGCCACTCCCTTTTTCCCCAATCTCCCAAGCTTTCCTGAAGTCCTCTTTTCCTCATTGTCCTACCTATCTCTCCTCTGTCGTAATTAAAGTAAAACAAAGAAGCCCTCCTTTCGGAAGGCTTCCTCTCATCAACCTATCAATATAAAAACATCGTGGCAAAAGTATAAAAAAGTTCGGAACAAAAAAATGATGCCTAAAAACTTTGTTTTAGTTCCTAACTTCGAGGCAATGAAAAGTTTGATTCCCCCTCCCCTACCCTGTTTAGATACCGAAAAATCTTTAAAAGTTCGTTACGGATCTTTAAAGATGTGAAACGAATCTTTAAAGATGTGAAACGAATCTTTAAAGATATGAAACGAATCATTAAAGATGTGAAACGAATCTTTAAAGATGTGAAACGAATCTTTAAAGATATGAAACGAATCTTTAAAGATGTGAAACGGATCTTTAAAGATATGAAACGAATCTTTAAAGATATGAAACGGATCTTTAAAGATATGAAACGAATCTTTAAAGATTTTTTGACCTCTTTTGATTTTTCGTTTCTGAATAAACCATATCAAACCTTCTGAAAGCGGCTATTCATCTGCCATTCCACGCTTTTTGACAGGGAAATAGGTGGTTCCCTTTTTCTTTACCTTTACATAGATTACGGCTATCAGGGAGGCGACGATTTCGTCATTCAGATGACCATAAAGTTTGATAAATTCGCGGTGATACCCTTTAATATCATGGGCATCAAAGACCTCCAACCTTCTGCCGAGGATCGTTCGGATGGCTCTTGCATCGGGAAAGTTCATTATTTCGGCGATTTCTTTATGACCCATCTTTTTCACTGTATCGAGGTAATAAGTACAGATTACCTCCCAATCGAAATGCAATGGATTTTTCAATTCAGTAACTACCAATTTGAATCGTTCGGCGTTCTCATAAATCTCGTCTAATTTCACTTGGATAGCACCAATATTTAGTCTCACATCTACCACCTCCGGACCAAAGTCTATGGAGTTAATAATATTGTGCAGTTGCTCCCTTATAGACCTTCCGATTTGATTCATGCCATCACCAAGAATTATTTCAACGATTACTATTTTATCCTTCCCTCCTTTATTGGGATGATAGATAATGGTTACTTTATGATGCATACTAAATTTTATATAGTGAAGGGATAGAACGCAGAAAGGAGGAATCTATATCACTACCATAACTAAAAGTATCTTTGCGGCGAATTAAAAAGAGTAATCGTAAGGATTGATGAACTCAATTACAAATGAAACATTAGTAAGTGTACATGGATTTATAACAAAATTAAATCCTGAACAACTACGCTTATTCGTATTACAGATGCAAGATAAACAACCGATTATTCAATCTTATCTTTTTAGTTTAGTTCATAGTAATATTACAGAAAATGAACACCGGATGCTCAACTTTATCTTTATCCTTATTGTTCGTTGTTATGAATATGAATATGGCGAAATATCATTAATAGAAGAACAAACGGTAAGAGATTTTGATCAGGAATATTCGGCGTATATCATGAGGGAGAGAAAAACAAAATTACTGAAAAAGGTTATCCATTCATCCTCAAAAGAAGCAAAGCAATATGAGATAGTTTCCTTTCTTGAACTCTTGGTTGAAGGCTATAAAGAGATTAAGTCTCAATTCGAAGATAAAGATAAACCATTAGTTAAGTTTGCTATTTATACAATTGTTATTTTGATGAATACGGAAGTGAAAAAGAGGAATGAAGAATCTTGATTGTATTTTGATAAAGCCCAACAAAGATTTGGAAATCGGGGCGGAAGGGGTGAATATATTGTTTTGTATTTTTAAGAATAGTGAAGCATACTTTACTTCACCGACACTAATTCCACATCATAGCAAAGAATAGAATTGGAAGGTATCTTTTTATCATCACCTACCAAGCCAAAAGCAAGATGTTTCGGGAGGACTAAATGGGCTTTGTCTCCCGCTTTCATAAAAGTAATTCCTTCCTCCAAACCACGAGGAACAGAGGCTTTACCTATCTGAAATATTTCTGGATTGATTGTAGTAACATTTGAAATCATTGTTCCATCTAACAAAGATAAAGTATAAGCGACCGTAGCGAAGTCGCCTTTCTTTGGGAATGATTTACCCGCTCCTTCATGATATATTTCATACCTCAAACCCGTGCCCGAAGTATTCATATTCCAACCTCTTTTCTTTACATAAATAGTTATGGCATTCGCTTCTTGCTGCATCCCTGCTCTATTATTGTTAATCATCGCCTCTTTCAAACTATCAGAAGTTGGGGCATTCAAATCAATGGTAGTGGTATGGGTTTGGTTGGTATTACAGGAGATAAGGATAGTAAGGAATAAAATCAGTACGGATGATTTAAACAATAAATGCGATTGAAACATCTTAGCTTATTTCAATAATTCATCACGATATTCCGGAAGAATACTAACGAATTTATTAATGGCATCATCCAAAGAAGTGTATGCTTTTCCTCCTGCCGCATTGCGATGACCGCCACCTTCAAAATATGTTTGCGCCATTTCTTTTACTGAGAACTCTCCTCTGGAACGAAGAGATATTTTTATCAATTTAGGAGTCTCATAAAAGAATGCGGCGAGCTTCACATCTTTTATTGCGAGAGCCATATTAACGATGCCTTCGGTATCTCCGGTGGTACTGTCGAATTCTGCAATATCTTCTTTGGAAAGACTGATAAATGCGGTCTTGAATTGGGGTATCATACGCAACTTATTAAACAAACTAAAGCCTACCATTTTCATCCTGTCGAAAGAAAAATTGTCGAACACGTTTTCATGAATCTTATAATTCTCGGCTCCTTTATCCATTAGGTCAGCTACAATTCTATGGGTGTCGGCTGTCATTGTTTCGAAGCGAAAAGAGTTGGTGTCGGTCATTATTCCGCAGTAGATACATTCGGCAATGGCTTTATTAATTACTGATGCATCTTCCATGGCGACAATGAATTGATAGACTAACTCGCAAGTGGCGCAGGAGAGGGGATATGAGAAAGTATAATCGCAGAAAGGGGCTGGATGAAGGTGATGATCAATTAATATTTTCTTGGCTTTGGAGTTTACGATTACTGTTTCTAAAGTCTCGGTTCTATTCGGGTTATTGTAGTCGAGGCAGAAGATTATTTCGGCTTCGTCGAAGAGTTTTTGGGAGGCTTCCATTTGTTTTGGGTATTCTATTACATGTTCGTTTCCGGGTAGCCAATAGAGGAATTCGGGGTAGTCGGATGGGGTGATGATAGTAGGGTTATGTCCTTTTGCTTTTAGATAATTGTAAATGGCTAATGAGGATCCCATGGCATCGCCATCAGGTTTGTGATGGGTGGTGATGATAATTTTTTTAGGGGCATCGAGTAATTTGATTACTGGCAGCATTTGCTGGTAGGGGAATCTGTTATTGTGGGGCATATATATTTATCTTTATTGAGGGGCAAAAATAGCCTTTGTGTGGGAAGTGGCGGGGAGTTTGTTTTCTATAAGAGTATTTCGGTGGGGTGTGAATGCGATTCGGTGGGGTACAAACTGGATTATTTGCTCTATGAATTGGATTTGGTGGGGTATGAATGTGATTTGGTGGGGTATGAATGTGATTTGGTGGGGTACAAATTGGATTATTTGCTATACAAACTCACTGTGATGCTATATTTTACAGATGTGGGTTTTTTAGTTAAAATTTTGCCTGATTGTAGTGATTATCAATTATTTTGAGTATGTCTATCGGAGTTTTTGGTTTTGGTTTTTCGGTTTGTTAATTCTTTGATTATGATAGGATCTTGGAATTTTGGGGTGGGGTGTATTTGCTTGGATTTCAACCTTACAGGAAATCGCGAAGGGGCTATTGCCTGTCAGGATGAAATCGGGGGGTGATTGTTTGTTTGGTTGGTATCGGGTTGTTTGGATGGTGTGGGTTTTGGGGGATGGTTGGGTTTTACTGCGCGAGGGATGGTAGGGGCTTGGTTGCTGCCTTTTGGTGGGGACTTTTCGGTGGGGAGGCGGCAACGGTACCCCCGGACAGCCTGACCGTGGCTGCCTTTTGGTGGGGTCTTTGGTGGGGAGGCTGCCGGGGACGCGCCATAAGTGGGTTTGGGGTTGGGAAAGTTGGCTTGATTTTTGTATGTGTTTGGAAAAAAAATAGTGTTATGAAAAAGGTGATTGTGATTGTTGGTGTGTTGATTGGGTTGAGCTTGAATGTTTGGGCTTTTGATGTGTATGATGATATTAGTTCTGCGATTAGGGCTGGGAATAGTGGGTTGATTGGGGAGTTTTTTGGTTCTACTGTTGATTTGACGATTTTGGCGCAGGAGGATGTTTATAGTAGGGCGCAGGCGCAGATTATTTTGAGGGATTTTTTTGTGAAGAATACTCCGAAATCGTTTTCTATTTTGCATAAGGGGACGTCTAAGGATGGGGCTTCTTATGCTATTGGGAGTTTGTTGACGGTGCAGGGTGGGTCGTTGCGGACTTATTGTTATATTAAGCAGGTTGGTGGGAGGAATATTATTCAGGAGTTGAGGTTTGAGAAGCAGTAGGGGGAGATTGGGGTCGGGGTTGCAAATCCTGACCAGCGGATTACAAATCCAGACTATGGGAATTTGAAGCGCATTAGGGTGTGTTTCTGATTTCTTTTTTTATATTCTAATTTTGCGGCTTTGAAAATATAATGGTGATGACTGAATTGGATGATTATTTGAGATTGGCTTTGGCGGAGGATGTTGGGGCTGGGGATGTTACTTCTTTGGCTACGATTGGTGAGGGGAGTATGTCTAAGGCGAAACTTATTGTTAAGGGTGAGGGGGTTTTGGCTGGGGTGATGGTTGCGGAGAGGATTTTTGGGTTGGTGGATGATTCGTTGCGGTTGTCGGTGTTTATTAATGATGGGGCATTTGTTGGGGTTGGGGATGTGGCTTTTTATGTGGAGGGCAGTGCGAGGTCTATTTTGATGGCGGAGCGTTTGGTTTTGAATTGTATGCAGCGGATGAGTGGTATCGCGACGAAGACGAATGGGTTGGTGAGGTTGCTTGGGGGTTATAAAACGAGGCTTTTGGATACGCGTAAAACGACTCCTAATTTTCGGGTGTTTGAGAAGATGGCGGTGGGGATTGGGGGTGGGATGAATCATCGTTTTGGGTTGTATGATATGATGATGATCAAGGATAATCATATTGATTTTGCGGGTGGGATTTCTAATGCTATTGGTGCTGCTATTGCTTACCGAGAATTGTTTGGGAAAGATTTGAAGATTGAGGTTGAGGCGAGGAATA
The DNA here is from genome assembly GCA_903844645.1 of uncultured Bacteroidota bacterium. GTDB lineage: Bacteria > Bacteroidota > Bacteroidia > AKYH767-A > JABDAW01 > JABDAW01. The sequence goes on along the minus strand of CAIMUP010000069.1, from coordinate 34,804 downwards.
TTGTTGAGGTAGAAGAGATACTTTCGGTGGGTGGTATCAATAGGATTATGCTGGATAATTTCAGTATTGATGATCTTAAAATAGCGGTTGAAATGATTGGAGATAAGTATGAAACGGAGGCTTCGGGAAACATTACCGGGGATACTATTTTGGACTATGCGAGGTGTGGTGTTGATTATGTTTCGATGGGGGCTTTGACGCATTCTTACAGTAGTTTGGATATGAGTTTAAAAGCTTATTAATATTTGATGCGTAGGGTTTATAATTTCTTGGTGCGGTTTAAATTCTTTTCACTTTTTGTGAAGTTGACGCAGCGTATTCGGTTGCCTGGATTCGAGGGGTTACCTTTGTTTGACGTTACTAAATTTTTCTTTAAAGGGATTTATAATGGAGCTATCACTACTCGTGCTTCGGCTCTGGCGTTCACCTTTTTTTTAGCGTTGTTTCCTTCGATTATTTTCTTGTTCACGATGATTGCTTACTTGCCTATCAAAGGTTTTCAGGATGAGCTACTACAACTGATAAAAGATTTATTACCAGATAACGCATACAAGCTGGCATACAGCACCATTTTCGATATTATAAAACACCAGCACGGGGGCTTGTTATCTATTGGTTTTGTTGCTTCGATTTACTTCTCTACGAATGGCATCAATGCACTTATCAATGCGTTTAATAAATCGCATCATTACGTGGAAACACGGAAGCCTTTGCAGCAATATATTGTCTCCTTAATTCTTGTTTTTGCCTTTGCGATAATGGTTATTATTTCTATTTCTTTGATTGTTTTTACGGAGTATTTGCTGCATGAAATGGTACATCATGGGTGGATCAAAACACGGAGCATCGTGTTTTCAATAAAGATCGGTAGATGGATCATTATCTGTGCACTTTTCTTCCTCGTTATTTCATTTCTTTATTACCTCGGTCCTGCGAATAAAAATAATTGGAGATTCGTATCAGCGGGTTCTACTTTAGCCACTTTGCTTTCGTTATTGACCTCTATTTTGTTTACTTATTACGTTAATAATTTTGGAAATTACAACAAAGTTTATGGCTCCATTGGGACGCTGATTGTGATCTTGCTTTGGATTTATTTTAATGCCGTAATTCTGCTTATCGGTTTCGAATTAAATGCCAGTATTGATAATGCCAAGAAGATAAAATTAAAAAGTTCGGTTACTGAATAATGGGTCGGGATTACAAATCCCAACCAGCGTCCATGGCAAGTTCGTGGTGCAGAGGTAATTCATAATTCATAAAATTTTTCTAATTTTGCCGCGCAATAATAATCGTACATTAATAATTTAAAACAAAAATAGTATGTCAAAATTCATGGAAACGTATTTCGATACACGCGGCAGCGGAGGAGTCGCTTTGCTCTATTTCATCTGCCTGCTCGGGTGTATCTTTACCTTGATTTGTTTCGGGCGATAGTGCCACGAAGAATAAACTAAAGGTAGTCAAAGAGCCACGAATTAAATCTTTAATTCGTGGCTTTTATTTTACACCAATTTCTTTAATACAATCCTGAAGGTCGTTCCTTTGTTAATGTCGGATGATTTGACAAAGATTTGCCCGTCGTGGTATTCCTCCACAATTCTTTTTGCTAACGATAATCCTAATCCCCAACCTCGATTCTTGGTCGTATATCCCGGCTTGAAGATGGTTTTGAACTTACCTTTAGTAATTCCTTTTCCGGTATCGGCAACATCTACGTAAACAAACTGCTGTTGGTCTTGCAAAGTAATAGTAATGTTGCCTGAACCATTCATCGCATCCACGGCATTTTTTAATAAATTCTCCAGCACCCACTCGAAAAGAGGAACATTAATATCAGCATAGATAGCATCCTTCTGCGGCGATGAAATATAAAAACTAACCTTCTCTGAAGACCGGCTTTTGATATAATCCAAGATATGTTTCACTACATCATTCAAATTTTCTTTTTGCAATGCAGGTGCCGACCCGACCTTCGAGAAACGATCGGTAATAGTCTCTAATCTCGAAACATCCTTTTCAATTTCAGTGATCATTTCTTTATCCATTCCTCGCATCTTCATCAACTCCAACCAAGCCAACAAGGATGAAATCGGAGTACCCAACTGATGCGCCGTTTCCTTCGACATGCCTATCCATACCTGATTTTGTTCCGCCTTTCGAGAAGAATTAAAAGCTAAATAAGAAACCAAAATAAACAAGGCAATTACCCCCAATTGAAAGAAGGGATAATACTTCAATTGGATCAATAAAATGGAGTCGTTGTAGTAAATATAATTCTTCTTTCCTTTACCTAAATCAATCTCGATGGGATGATTATGTGACTTCATGACCTTCAACTGATCTTCCAGATAACCGGGCTTGTTTGCCTGAATGGTATCAAGGTTTCTGAAGCTGGTGATCTTGTCTTTTTCGTCAGCGAGAATAACTGGTATCGTAGTATTATTTTGTATGACATCGGATAGGAAACTAAAGTCTGTTCCTATGTCATTAATGTTAGCTAATTGCTGTGTTGCCTTCGCCCAAAGTTCCACGCGTTTCTTCTCTTCTGTGCTCAATTTCCTTACTAATTTATTAGTGTACCAAAGCGATGCACTGCCAATAATCAGGGCTGTGCAAAGCAAGATGGTTTTCCAAATTTGTTTCCGTCTGTAAATATTCATTTCGTACTGCTGCTGCTCGGGGTTTTTATTAATTCCAAAGGGATAAAATTAGTATTTTATTGCGACATGAGAATTCATCATCCTTGAGATTCATGAATTACCTTCATTATGTTCCTTCAAAAAGACCTTGCAAACATCTTTTATGCTTTGCTTCATCGGGATGAATTCAATGCCGATAGCTTTCTTGATTTTTGCATTGGAATAGTAATATTTACTCACCGAAGCCATGGCGGTTTCTTTGGTAATGGCAGGTCTTGAATTGGTGAAGAACCCTTTCATCGCAAGCAATCTCCAGCCGATGTTCGACAAGGTTTTTCCGACCCTTATCCTTGCTTGGGGCTTATGCAATCCATCGGCAATGTGGGCAAAGAAATCTTTGAAAGAAACATTCTCTGATGTAAGGATAAATCGTTCGCTATGGATGCTGCTTTCCATTAATTCAATCATTGCTTTGCTCACATCGCGGGCATCCACAAAAGCATTCACACCTTCGGTAAATACGGGCAATCCGCGCCATACCAGGTTGAACATTGCGGGTGTATTATCATTCCAATTGCCGGGTGCGATGATGACTCCAGGATTGACGATGACGGCATTCAATCCTTCGGCTGTTCCACGCCAAACCTCACGCTCGGCACCGTACTTACTGATGGCATATCCGGTGTTGGCAGCCGATGTTTTCCAATGGGTTTCTTCGGAAATTAATTCGCCTTGTTTCAGCCTTCCGATGGCGGCGATGGAGCTGACATGAACAAATTTCTCAACACCTTTTTCCAAACAAATATTCACCATATTTTCGGTGCCTTCGACATTTATTTTCATCATCTTATTATAATCCGAAGGATGAAACGAAACAAATCCTGCGCAATGATATACCTTCGTAATGCCGTCCATTGCGCCCTCCAACGAAACCAAATCGGTAATATCGCCATGCACCCATTCGATGGTATCAAGCAACTTTTTGTAATTGTCGGGGGCGTAGATTTTAAAAGTTTTTTCGACAATAGCATGGTTTGTGGATCGGGAAATGGCTCGAATAGGTTCGCCATTCTTTACCAAATCGAATAAAAGCCTCGATCCTAAAATCCCCGTGCCGCCCGTTATTAATATCATTATTATTCCAAATTAAGCCTGCAAAACTATCTTTTTAAAAGCTATTCAGGAATAATACAAGATGATATTAATTAGCGAAACTTATGGTAACAATGTAAAATCTGTAGAAGCTACTCACTTGAAAACAGGCATCCCGACCATCTTTTTTAAAGAAAAACACCTCCAATTCTTCTCCCTTAGCATTCGTAAATTTCAAAATTCGATAGGAGTTTCCCTCCAAAACACGATTTTTAGCCAAATAATGGGGGTAGTTATGAAGTGGTATTTTAATTTATTTGGCTTGTTTGGCATTCTGTGGCGAGGTAATAATGGAAGGAATACGGTTGTTTTTGATGATTTCGATACTATCACCTGTTTTCTTATCATTCAGTCTTAAAATAGGCAATAGTAGTCGATGAGGTCTCTCAAACACTCGATGAGGTCTCTCAAACACTCGATGAGGTCTCTCAAACACTCGATGAGGTCTCTCAAACACTTGATGAGGTCTCTCAAACACCCGATGAGGTCTCTCAAACACTCGATGAGGTCTCTCAAACACTCGATGAGGTCTCTCAAAGTGTCGATGAGGTCTCTCAAACACTCGATGAGGTCTCTCAAACACTTGATGAGGTCTCTCAAACACTCGATGAGGTCTCTCAAACACCCGATGAGGTCACCTGACGCTTCAAGAGGTCTCGGTATCAAGGAAATTACCAGTGTCGGAATTCGCATTTAAGTTAATTCCTGTTAAATAATTGATAAAAGGATTCTGATTACAAATATTCTTGCTAATTTTGTCGCTCTAAATAATTATACAAACTAACCAAAAATTAACATGATAAAGAAAATTAAAATTACCGTAGTAGCCCTCCTGATGGGTGTTTCCATTTCATTCGCACAAACGGCAGATGATGTTATTAACAAAGCCATTGACGCTCGGGGTGGCAAAGAAAAAATTGCTAATCTTAAATCCATTAAGATGAAAGCTATGGTGGATATTGGTCCGAATATGAAGGCTCCGATGACCATGTATATCCTTAATGATAAAGGATTTCGCCTCGAGATGGAGATGCAGGGAATGACCATGATTCAGTGTATTGACGGCGATAGCGGCTGGTATGTAATGCCATTTGGCGGCAAAAAAGATGCCGAAAGAATGGACAAAGAAACCATCCAACAGATGAGTACCCAGATGGATATTCAAGGCGGATTGTTTAATTACAAAGCCAAAGGCAGCACCGTTGTTCTTCTCGGAAAAGACGACATGGAAGGCACCGAAACCTTTAAACTTAAGCTCACAAAAAAGAATGGCGATGTCGAGACATGGTTCCTGGATGCCAGCAGCTACATGCCTTTGAAGGTTACTAGCAAGCACAAGATGAAAGAAAAAGAAGTATCCAGCGATGTCCTTTTATCGAATTATAAAAAGGTAGATGGAATCATGTTTGCCTACACGATGGACGAACGCGAAGCCGGTGCCGCACAAGGGCAAGCCGTTACTTTTGATACGATAGAAGTGAATCCGAAGATAGAAAATAGTATCTTCAAGATGCCTGCAACCACTGCCGCCACAACGCCTGCGGGTGGCGATAAGAAATAAGCAACTCTAAATAAAACTTTCTTTAATCTTAATTAAATCATATTAACTATGAAGAAATTTATCTTGTCTTTTAGTTTGATAATTTTTATTATCGCTAATGGAGTTTTCGCGCAGACGACTCCTAAAATTACCAGCGGAACGCTTGGTATGATGGAAGCTCGAAGCATCGGTCCTGCCGTGATGGGCGGGCGAATCACCGCTATTGATGCTAACAATAAAGATCCACGAATCATGTATGTCGGGACTGCTGGCGGAGGCATCTGGAAGAGTACTACAGGTGGCACTTTGTTTAAACCGATTTTTGATAAATATTGTCAGAGTATCGGGGCATTAACTGTTGATCAGAATAGTCCTGAAACCATTTGGTGTGGAACCGGTGAATCAAACATGCGGAACAGTGTCAGCATTGGAACTGGTCTCTTCAAATCCACTGATGGCGGGGATAATTGGGAGAAGGTTGGTTTGGATTCTTCTGAACATATTAGTCGTATTGCTATTAATCCTAAGAACAGCGATGAGGTTTATGTTGCAGTTCCAGGACCGCTTTGGAGTAACTCCAAGAATCGTGGATTATACAAGACAACCGATGGCGGAAAGACTTGGGAAAAGATTCTTTATGTAGATGAAAAAACTGGTGTTGCAGAGGTGCTGATTAATCCGAATAATCCAAGTATAATTTACGCTAGTTCTTGGGAGTTTCGCCGTACACCTTATTCATTTTCTTCGGGAGGAAAAGGTAGTGCTGTTTATAAAAGTATTGATGGAGGAAAAACTTGGAAGAAGTTATCGAATGGCTTGCCAACAACGGACTTTGGGCGTGTAGCATTGGCACTTGCACCGAGTCAGCCTGATAATCTTTTTGCTATTGTTGAAGCAAAGAAAACGAGTCTTTATCTATCTACTAATGGCGGTGATAGTTGGACAGAACAAGGCAGTAATAACAATGTGGAAGGTCGTCCATTTTACTTCAGTGTTATAGCTGTTGATCCAACCAATCCGATGCGTGTTTATCGTCCTGCGTGGTCGCTTTCTATTAGTGAAGATGGCGGTCGTTCTTTCAAAGAAGCTTCGCAGGAAGGTGGCTGGATTCACAGCGACCATCATGCTTTCTGGATTGATCCGAACAACCCTTCTCATCTCATGTTGGGAACTGATGGAGGGATTTATATGTCTATGGATAAAGGTAATAATTGGTTGTTCTTAAACAATATTCCTGTGTCTATGTTTTATCATGTTGCTCTTGATAATGCGAGTCCTTATAATGTTTACGGAGGGCTTCAGGATAATGGCTCATGGGTTGCTGCATCGCAGAGTATTGGCGGGATTAAGAACGGTGATTGGCATAACATTGGCGGTGGAGACGGCTTCTGGGCTTGCCCTGATCCGAATGACAATAACATAGTTTATTCAGAATACCAGGGAGGTCACGCATCCCGCGGCAATAGGAAGTTAAACGAGTATCAAGATATTCAACCACAGCCCTTAAAGGGTGAGCCGAAGCTGCGGTTTAATTGGAATACTCCTTTATATGTTTCACCTTCTAAGAAGCTTTATATGGGTGCTCAATATCTTTATCAGTCTTCCAATCAAGGCAGGACATGGAATCGCATTTCTCCTGATCTTACCACCAATGATTCGCTCAAACAAAAGCAAGAGGAAAGCGGTGGCGTTACTACTGATAATTCTTCTGCCGAAAATCATTGCACTATCTTCACTGTTGCTGAATCTCCTTTCGATGAAAATATGATTTATGCAGGAACCGACGATGGTAATTTGCAACTCACTTTAGACAATGGAAAGACCTGGAAAAAAATCAATACAAACATCAAAGGAATCCCTGCACAGACATGGGTTAGCAGCATAGAGCCGAGTAAGTATAACAAGGATGTTGTCTATGCTACTTTTGATAATCATTATTACGGCGATATGAATACTTATTGCATGAAATCCAGTGATCAAGGCAAGACATGGAGTCTAATGAATACTGTGGATCTTCATGCCGGCTATGCTCATATAATAAAAGAGGATTTAATCAATCCCCAACTGTTGTTTTTGGGTACGGAATTCGGATTATATGTTTCCATTAATGGTGGAGAAAACTGGGCTAACATGAATGCCAAGATACCTCCCGTAGGTGTTCGTGATATTCAGATTTCACCGAAGACTAATGACCTTGTTCTTGCTACACATGGGCGTGGTGTTATGATCGTTGATGATATATCTCTGTTGCGACAATTGACTCCCGAAGTTCTTAATGCCGATGTTACTATTCTAACCACGTGTCCTACTCCTGTTACTGGTGGACATTGGGGTGGTGCGTTTCCAAGTGCAGGTGGTTTTGTGGGACCTAATTCTACAGAAGAATGTCCTATAATTTATTACCTCAAAGACCGTGTTACTACCGGTGAATTAAAAGTCGAAATCTTCGATAAAAACGGTGTTTCATTGGGTACTGTTCCATCAACTAAACGAAAGGGTATCAACAGGATTACATGGAGCATGAGGATGAAGCCACCCCGCGTTGCGAGGGGAGTTCGGATAGATGGTTCCGGCTTTTTCGGACCCCTTGTTGAGCCTGGAACTTATACTATTAAACTAACTAAAGGAGATAAGACCTATACCGGTACAATGACCTTGATAAAAGATCCTCTTACGCAGCATACTGATGATGATATAGCCATGCATCAAAAATCAGTCAAAGATGTCTATGACATGACCGAAGAACTTGCTTTCTTCAATCAGCAATTATCGAATACGTTGGACAGTGTGAGGCTGATTATTAAGACTACCAACGATGCTTCTCTCAAGAAATCATTGCAAGATTATTCAGCTAAAATAGAGAAGATAAAAAAGGAATTAATTGCTACGAAAGAAGGTCAATCTATCACTGGAGAAGAACGTATCAGGGAGAAACTAAGTGAACTTTACTGGTCTGTTGTTGGCTATGATGGGCGACCTACCGACTCTCAATTGGATAGGATTAAAGGTCTCGATTATGAACTCAAAAAACAACAGGAAATTGCTGATGGTATCTGGAAAAATGATCTTAATAAAATCAATTCGCAACTTGTTAAATCAAAGATTTCGCAACTGCATATTCTTTCTCAAGAGGACTACGATAAACAGAAAAATACCAATGCGAGCACTCCGAATCATGTCAATTTTTTCTTTCCTCTTTTTAGTAATAATCAGGGGATAGATTAATTTCCGAACTAATTTTTGTTGCTTCTCCCAACCTCTTTTATTAATAACCATTTTGTCTGAAATTAACTTAATCAAAGTGCCGAACTTTGGGCAAGTTAATCCCCTTTTTTTTGATTTATAAAGGATAAAAATGCTCTTGTAAATATGCTAAATTTATCTGACTATGAGCAAAATGGTTCCGACTGCAAGCTATTTATATCTCGTTGCAAGCATTTTGTATCTAACTGCGACCATTTAGATACTTATTGCGACCATTTAGTTACTAAATCCTCTATGTCGTGTTTTACTTATACAAATCAGCACTTTAGATACATAGCAGAGTGTCGAAACAGGTATAAAATGGGTAGATTCAGGGGAAACGGGGCATAAAAATGGCATTAAATGAGAAACAAAGAAATAAAAAATGAGCGAGGTAAATTGGTGTTAAAATAGTTCCTGATTTTACATGGTCCGATTTTAATTGTAACAAATTTAAATTAGAAAATACGGATGTAATAGGCTGTTTGTATCGAAGGTTTCATTCATCATAGCATCCCTTTTATTGTATATCTTTGCAGCGAAATACACAAGAATAAAGGCATAAAAACAGATGATATTTTCATCCCATTTGATTAAAAAAATTAGTGCATTATGAAAGAAAAATATGTCTATATTTGTTCAGGTATTGTCTTGATAATCGCTTCCTTTTTTTCAGTAGGCTATCATCAATTAGATGAGCATTATCAGTTGCTCGAATTTGCGGGATTAAAATTAAACATAACCCCTGCCAATGATTTACCATGGGAATATCATGCTCAGATGCGACCAGCAATTCAGCCTGCAATAGCTGTATTAATAACCGATTTTTTTCATCATGCAGGCATCTCAAATCCTTTTACTATCGTATTCTTTATGCGATTGCTTTCTGCTGCCTTGGCATTCCTCGGAATGTATCTTATCTATCAAACTTACATCAAAAATATCACTGATTATACACTGAAAAAATGGTTTCTTTTCCTCTCATTTTTCTTGTGGTTTATGATCTATAATAATGTCCGGTTTTCTTCCGAAAATTGGTCTGGTACTATTTTTTTAATTGCATTTTCATTGCTAAATAATAAGTCGTTAAAACCGATTTCATATCTCTATATCGGCATGTTGTTTGGGCTTTCTTTTATCTTCAGATACCAATGCGGATTTCTTATTGGCGGATTAATTTTATGGCAAATATTTTTTGCTAAAAACAAAACCAACACCGTGTTATTAATTCTCGGAATCCTTCTATCCACAGGGATTGGAGTGCTGATAGATAGATGGTTTTATGAAACGTGGACCTTCACTTCGTGGCATTATTTGGATCAGAATATTTTGCAAAATAAGGTCTCTGAATTCGGTACCGACCCTTGGTGGTATTATGCTCAAGATGTGTTTCTGCAAGCTGCTCCTCCCTTTAGTATTCTTTATATCGCGAGCTTCCTTATTGTTTTTATTTTCATGCGAAAAGATATACTCACTTGGACTGTTTTTCCGTATCTTTTTATCCACTGTATCATCGGACATAAAGAGCTTCGATTCCTCTTTCCTATCATTGGTTTCGTTCCCATAGTGATCATAAAATCTATTGAGATAATTCAGATGAAATGGAATAAAAAATTCGTGGATTATAGAGCATGTAGAATTGTTGTCAAACTATTTTTGGTGGTGAATAGTGTGTTTTTAATCACCATTGCTGCGAAGCCAGCTAATAATATTATACCTTTATTCCATACTATTTATTCAGAGTATAATGAGCCTGTAAAACTTTATTATGTGGATGAATTATTATATATTCACATACATTATTACAAGAGAGATAATATGGAAATTGTAAAGTTGAAATCCATTGATGAGATACCTCATGACCACAGTGCCAAGCAGCTTTTCATTACTAATAATGAGGCAATATTAAATGAAATTAAAGGAACTAAAACCTTGAAGTATGCTGCCTATCCGGCTTGGATCATGCGCTTTAATTTTAATCATTGGGTAGAACGGTCGAGAGGGTATTCTTTGTATGAATTAAATTGATGTTTAACAGGAATAGTATTTTATTATACCATCCAAAAATTAGCTAACTTTGCGCAGTTATCAAAAAATTTTATTTATGAAGAAGTATCTCTATCTTATCATCATTGTTGTTCTCTTTAATGCCTCTTGTAAGCACGAAAAAACCATCCATCCGGTCTTTAAAAATATTGTGGAAACGGTGTATGCTTCTGGGTTTGTGTTGCCTGAAAGCGAATATAAAGTCTTCGCATTAAGTAATGGAATTATTACCGAAAAGAAAGTTCGAGACGGCGATTCGATTGCTGCCGGAGGGATCGTTTATGTCGTTAATAATGAATCACAAAGTGCGGTTTTGGCGGCTGCACAGACAGCCTATAATAATGCAGCGGTAAACCTCTCGAATTCCTCTCCTTTATTGAATGATTTGAGACTTATAATACAGAATGCTGCAACTAAATTGGTGAATGATTCCTTAAATTTTATTAGATATGCAAACCTATTGAAGGAAGACGCAGTGAGCAAGACAACTTATGATAATGCAAAGCTTGCCTATACCATTTCTTTGAATCAAAAAAAGTCGGCAGATGAGCGAATAATAGCTGCAAAGAATGATTTGCAACTCGCCCTCACCACAGCACAAAGCCAATTGACGGCTGCCAAGGAAGGATTGAATAATTATTACATAAAAAGCGATAGTAGCGGCACGGTATTTCAAACATTCAAAGAGAAAGGTGAGGCAGTAAGAGCGGGGGAATTGATGGCATTGCTTGGGAAGAAACGGAAACGAATTATTCGCTTGTCAGTTGATCAACAAGACATTGATAAAATACAAATTGGTCAGGTTGCGCTGCTGAAAATTGATGTAACTACGGATAAGATTTACACAGCGCATATTTCTATGATCTATCCTGTGATGAATGAAGGTGATCAGACTTTTCGGGTAGATGCTATGTTGCCGGATTCAGTGGCAATGCCGTACATTCATTCTTCTGTTGAAGCAAATATTATTATACAGAAAAAAGAACATATCCTAATCATTCCGCGCTCTGTATTAATTGGTGAAGACAGCGTGAGAATCAAGACGGCTTCCGAAAAAAAATCAGTACAAATAAAGACAGGTATCATGACTCTCGATGATGTCGAGATTCTTAGCGGCATAGATGAAAACACAGAGATAGTTTGTACTTCCGTTAGCAATTAATTTATGTCCTTACCGGTTAATCTTCAAATATCCAGGACGCATCTTCTCTCTCGGAAGAAGCAAACGCTGGTGGCTATGTTGGGAGTTACCTTTGGTATCGCGATGTTTATTTTGATGATCAGCTTTATGAAAGGGGTTAACAAGTTTTTGGAAGATACTATGCTACAAGCCACTCCGGATATTCATATTTACAACGATGTTAAGACGGATTATACACGCACTGTCGCGGGAGATTATTATAAAAGCGGAGAGCTGATTATGATTCATCATCCAAAACCGAAACATGTTAATCTAAACATCCGCAATGCCGAACTTATTATTAATGACTTGATGCAAAACCCTGATGTAGCCGCGGTTTCGCCACATTTAAGCACACAAGTGTTTTATAATTATGGACCTGTCCAGATAAATGGTTTGATAGATGGGGTGGACATTATGCAGGAGGCGCAGCTATACGGGCTAAAAGAAAAAATGATTACAGGAAGAGTCGAAAATCTCTTAACATCCAACAACGGTATCTTGATGGGGCAAGGATTAACCGACAAATTAAACGTAAGAGTGGGGGATATGGTGAACCTTGCAACGCCTACCGGAACATTTATGAGGTTTCGGATTGAAGGAACATTCCAAATCGGAATCGGTACCATTGATAACATCAAAAGCTATGTGAATACCGCCAGTGTACAACAACTATTGGGCAAAGATCGCAGCTATATTACCGATATAAACGTGAAATTAAAAGACATTCACTTAGCTTCTGCCTACGCCAAATCGTTCCAAACAAAATATGCCTACAAAGCCGATGATTGGGAGACTTCAAACGCTTCCATTATGGCTTCTTTTCTCATCCGAGATGTGCTTACCTACGTCGTTTCCATCACCCTGTTGATTGTTGCCGGGTTTGGCATTTATAATATCATGACCATGACCATCAATTCCAAGATGAAAGACATCGCCATCCTCAAGGCACAATGCTTTGCGAGGAAAGACATCATCCAAATATTCCTTTCCCAATCATTAGTCATCGGAGTTCTCGGAGCCTTAACGGGTATCATTCTCGGCTTCACACTGTCCTATCTTTTATCCCAAGTACCGTTCCCGAAAAACGAAAATATCTCCCTCAAATTCTTCCCGGTTATCTTTGAACCGAAGCATTATATTTTCGCGATGATGTTCGGCATTGTAACCACCTTCATAGCCGGTTTTATGCCCTCGGTAAAGGCTTCTAAGATAGACCCAGTCGCTATTTTACGAGGATAATTCTAACCCATGAGCATCATATTAAAAGCAGAAAAGCTCAATAAATTCTTCCATGAACCGGATAAATTCCAAGTTCTAAACAACATCTCGATAGACATCATCAAATCCGAATTCGTTACCATTAATGGCAAATCAGGATGCGGCAAATCAACCCTACTATACCTCCTATCCACCCTAGATACCGATTACAAAGGAACGATAACCATCAACGACACCGTAGTTACCGGGCTATCCCAAAATCAACTCGCCAGATTCAGAAATAAAAACATCGGATTCGTATTCCAATTCCATTTTCTCCTGCCCGAATTCACGGTACTCCAAAACGTAATGATCCCTGCACAACGCCTCGGCATCCATTCCGAAAAAGAAATTAGGGAACTCGCAAACGAAAAACTCAAGCTCGTCGGCATGGACACATTCGGTCATAAAGTTTCCTCCAAATTAAGCGGCGGTCAACAGCAACGCGTCGCCATAGCAAGGGCATTGATCAATGAACCCACCATCATCATGGCAGATGAACCGACAGGCAACCTCGACTCCGCCAATGCCCAAACGATATTCAATATTTTCAAAGAACTTTCCACCGCCAAAGGGCATACCATCATCGCCGTTACCCACGACCAGGACTTCGCCAAAAATTCTGACCGCACGATCCACATGATGGATGGGCAAATTGTGGATAATTAAAAGTTTATTAATACTAATCCTCGTCATCTTTTTTTCCGTTGACTAAAATCAAGGGTATTAAATGGTACTATTTAATACCATAAACCACAAGCTTGTTCGACCTCCCAAGGTTTGCGTATTTTTACCAAAAATAATTTAATGCGAACCTTTAACAAATAAAAATATTATGAGTGAACATACCGAAATGGTGCAGATTTTTATTAAGACCTTCGATAGGAAATCTATTGAGGGATTCCTCAAGGAAGTAGGTACGGGAATGCCTTTTTTCGCTGCCGTACAAAAGATTTTCGATGAAGAGGATATGGAAACGGACATCGGCAATTCGTTTACCTGGCAGATGTTTAAAGCCAAATGGGGAGTTAAAAGAAATGCTTTTCAGGTGAGGCGCGCCAGGTACAAAATCAAATTTCCTTTGTGGGTATGTATCCCTAAGGGTGGTAGTGGGATACATTAAAAGATTTATTTTGCGCCATGAATCGCAAAGTAGTCCCCGAAAATTGTTTGCCTGATGCAGGAACGAACTTCTGTTTTAGTACATTAAATAAAACATGGTCTTGTTCGACCACTCCTTATAATAGATTAAATAAAACACGGTCTTGTTCGACCACTACTTATAGTACATTAAATAAAGCATGGTCTTGTTCGACCCTATATATAAGGAGTAAAAATTCTACCGAAACAAGGTTGAATATCGATATGAGCGAAATAAATTACACCCTTGTAAAACAATACAACGGTATCCGCGAAAAAATTTATACCCCTGCAAGGTATTGCAACGCTATCCGCGAAAAAACTTATACCCCCGCAAGGTATTGCAATGGTATCGGCGAAAAAACTTATACCCTCGCAAGGTATTGCAACGGTATCGGCGAAAAAATTTATACCTCCACAAAGTATTGCAAGGGTCTAAGCGATTTAGTTTTGCAAGGTATTACAACATGCTACAATTAATAAAAATTAAATATAACAATTAAAATAAGAGAAAATGGCTAATTTTGTAATCAGAAGAGCGCGGTCAGACCGCCAGAAAGACATCATGATTGATGCAATAGTGGAACGGATAGCACATCCGCTCGTTGGGGATATTACCTTAAATGGGGGTACTATTACTTTGTTTAATACTATTTCACCGGCATTCCATAACGATCGGATTTCATGGTTTTCTACCGGCGGACTACAGTCGGCAGCAGTGTCGGATACCAAAATTAAATACGAATTCCTGTCGCTCGTTATTCGGAATTGTTTGCGGAATTTCAAAGGCGATGTGAAGGAAGGAATTTATATTTCCTCGGATTTCACCTTCTATGGGATGAACCCTGGTCGCCCTATTTTGCCAGACGTGAAATCGGAGGCGAAAGCGATGGCGGTAGCAAAAGTAATTATTGATGGCGAGGCTGCTCGAGTGCTTGCCGGTCGCCCCGCCTACGCACGGGTGTCGAGAGTGGTAGCTGCATTGGCAACATTGAAAGCATCCATCATCCTTCGTACCACTGCCATCCATAATCACGACACAGCAGATTCCACCTTGAGAACCCTTGCCGCTACTGCCGCACCGATTCTGCTAACTATATCGAATGAAGTGGAAGGAAAATATGATACCCTGACCAAAGAACAACAACATATTCGTGGCGGAAATTGGGGCTTGGTATGGATTTCGGTGGGCAATCTGTCCGTAATAAATATCCGGTATGTAGATGATGTTACCGGATTGACATTGGGAGGAGTGCTGGCAGAATTGGATGAGACCGGAGCACAAGACACGGGGAATGCGAATGGCGAAGCGACCATTAATACCGAGGCTTTTGGAGCATTGATCATTAATTCATCTCGCATAGATTATACCGATAAATCAACGCTAATAACCACTACCGAAGGAAGTATTTCCACCATCATTATTCGGTTGGTGAAGATCATCGTATAATAATAAATATCCTACTATTTAGTATTATAGAAAGGGGAATCGGAAACGGTTCCCTTTTTGTTTGAGTAAGATCATGATTGATGAAATTTCAACCCACTAATTCCCGCTATTTATAATGTATCAACGCATTGGCATGAAGCCACTCGATGTCGGTCGAATCGTATTGCGTTTTGAATTCGATAGACTTCATGATGAGCGATACTTTCATCGTATTATTTTCTTGCGTCATCTCCATCAGATCATCTGCAAAATAAAGGAAAATATTTTCATCACGAACATGATGCGCGGTATCTTTTTTAATTTTATTGTCCACAAATTCTGCCAACGGAAAGTAGCATTTATTCAAATCGTCATCCATAATAAGCAGCGTTTTCGATGCTTTATAATAGGTCGTGATCATGCGTATTTCCTCTCCTTTAAAATTAAAAAACGGGACCGACGGGAAGTTCGACACATAGTCCGATAAATCAATATCCACGGGCAAAACAAGATCATATCCTTTCACTTTTATCGGGATATTATCATTCACGGTAGAGGTAATTTTAAAGTTCCTTTTGATGGAGGAATAACCCGTATCCGGAGCATCGGGATTGTAAGGAATGTAAGGTTTGTCAGACAAATATTTATTCCGAATTAATTCGCGGATAGCATATTCGTTATCATATCTCGACGCATATTTTTTCTTCTTCACATTCATAATCGAATCTAAATTATCAACCATTAAGGGCTGTATCGCTTTGATACCATGCGTCTGCAAAAGATAATAAAATTGGTCTGCTATTTTATTCGCTATACTGTCCGCCATCGGCACGGTTGCTTTGGCAAGCTTGTGGTTTATGAATATTTTTTCTTTCTCTAAATCTGTCATCAGCCGCCCTCTTTGAGAATGGATAGATACCGTCGGAGCAGACCACGGTCCTGCCACGGATAGGAAGCATATTGCGGCTAAAGTCATTGGTATTAATTTAATATTTTTAGCCCTCGAAAAAGTAAAATAAAAGGCTATGAAAGTCAGCCACACCGCCAGTAGAAGGACATAGTATCTGTCTTCAGTAATTCCATAGTCTGCTATCCTTTTCTGAATCGAAACGAACATTAAAACAATGAGCGGAAATAATGCCAGATAGAACCATTTAGAATAAGATACGATCCATCGGTTCTCCTCCCGATTCTTGATTGGAAAAATAAGCAGCAACGACAGTACCCCGACCGTACTGAAACAAATAACGAGTGTCGAAACCCAACCATGGGGTAAGGAAAGATTAATAAATATCTTGCCTATGTAAAGATAGAGTATCGTGAGATAGACCGTAACCAGCGGCAGGAGGACGAATTGCGTAAATATTTTTAATCCCTTCGGGTACTCATCCGACGCGTTTAATTCCTCGAAATTTTCAGGCATCCCGGCAAGGAAAAAGCAGGTGTTGAAAATCCCCGCCATCACCATCCACAGACGCAAGTAGGTATTGCTATTGATATGCACCCCGAGCAGGTTGTCTATCGCTACTAAGGCAATGCACAAGCCGGCAAACAAGACACCCGTATAGATGCCCGAAACAATGATGCGAAGGAACAAGGTTTTATTGTATTGCCAGAAACCATTGACCTCCCCCACGGCGATGAACGGCGCAAAGGCGACAAAGAAATGCAAGCCTGCATTAAGGACAAAAAATCGAACGTAATCCTCGGTAAGCGCATGCCCTTTGAACAGGAAATAATATCCGAATAAAAGTGCCGAAGCGAGGACCTGAACAAGGATTTTGGAAACCAATGAAAACGCTCTCCGTTCCATCATCAAGGTAATGGCAATAAATAGCGGAAGCCCCAAGGCACAGGTCATTAGGGCATCATTCAAGGAGTCCTTTGCTAAGATAAGATCATAACTTCGGTCAATCATTTTGAACCCGAACCATACGCCCAGGGCAGAGATTAAAATAGCAAAGGGGAAACGAAGGAAGGTTCCCTTAGCATGGTGAATTAATTTGGAAACAGAAGGAAAAGTCATGGCTGTATTTTTAATTATTAAGAAGCAAATCTAACGAAATATCGGTAAAGAAAGTATCGTGTAAAGTTTCACTCAAGTAAGATCATGTTTCTCGAAAAATGAAACGAATCTTTCGCAGGGAATCAGAGGGAATAGAAAAAATTTATTGCTTGGCTTTGCTCTTAATCAGGAGCGGTTTGAATCCCGTAGAATCTATGCGTCTTATGATTTGTTCCACCGCTTTATCCTCGCCAAGGGTGTCATAATTTGTCTTGAGGTCTTCCCCAAAAACTTGAGCGATGCCCTGCCAAACAGTTGCCGCCAAAGTTCCGCGAAGCTCCTTGACCAGTTCATACGATGTCTCTCCCGTTTCCCGATCAATGAGCTTAATTAATATCCTGCCCTGCGTTACTGTGAGATTCTTTAGGTCAGCAGTGAATTGCTCCTTTAATTCTTTCTCCTTAGCCTTGATATACTCTTTTTTCTCCCTTTTAGTATTCATCGTAGCGATGGTTGTTTTTATTTCATCCAACATGGTTTTCGCGGCACGGGCATAGGGCAATACCTTGCTGACATTGACAAAAAGACGATTCATTTCATTTAATTTTTTGATCGCCTCGGGATCAGGCTTCTCGATGACATCATAGGGTTTTATCAACATCAAAGGCAAAGTATCGGTCCCGATAACTTCAGCGGTAACGGTGATTCTCGCAGTATCTTTCTGTGAATAAGCGGTGCTTGGGAAAAAATTACTAAAAACAGTAAAGAACAAAGACCATGTAACTAAGAATTTCATATTCCTTGCGGTATGTTAAGCTTGTGTTTTATTCTTTTTTAGGATTCCGTTCCCCGATTTTTCTTCCATCTGCTGTCATTTTCAATAGCAGGTTCGAGAACGGAATGATGGCTCTGATTATTTTCATTCATCAACTTGGCACCGAGCAGGGCAGCCACAATTTCCTCATCGGCATTGGAAGAGAGAAGATCATCTGGTTGGAAATAATTCTTGATGAAGTTCGTATCGAAGTTACCATTCCTGAAATTCTCGTGCATCATTACAAACTTGCAGAAGGGTAGTGTGGTTTCTATGCCGGTAATCTTATATTCGTCTATGGCTCGAATCATTCTTTGGATGGCTTCTTCGCGGTTGTGTCCGTAGGTAATTAATTTTGCAATCATATTGTCGTAGAAGATAGGTATTTCCATGCCTTCCTCGAAGCCGTCATCCACTCTTACACCTGCTCCTTTCGGAATTTGGTAGGTGGTTAAAGTGCCGGTATCGGGGAGGAAATTATTGGTTGGGTCTTCGGCGCAAACACGAATCTCTATGGCGTGACCAATTATCTTGAGGTCTTCTTGTGTAAAGGATAATTTCTCGCCGCGAGCCACCTTGATCTGTTCCTTCACGAGGTCTTTTCCGGTTATTAATTCGGTTACCGGATGTTCTACCTGAAGGCGGGTATTCATTTCGAGGAAGTAGAAGTTCATCTTTTCATCCATCAAAAACTCGACGGTGCCTGCCCCGATGTAGTTGCATGCTTT
Source organism: uncultured Bacteroidota bacterium (assembly GCA_903844645.1). Lineage (GTDB taxonomy): Bacteria > Bacteroidota > Bacteroidia > AKYH767-A > JABDAW01 > JABDAW01. The sequence goes on along the minus strand of CAIMUP010000069.1, from coordinate 15,625 downwards.
GGCAACCATGACGGCGCATTCTCCCATTGCCTTCCGTAGTTCGGGAGTGAGGCAGGAGGAGGGTGCTTCTTCCACTACTTTTTGATGCCTGCGCTGGATAGAGCATTCTCTTTCGAAAAGATAAACGATATTGCCGTGGGTATCTCCAAGAACTTGAATCTCTATGTGGCGAGGGGCGGCGACATATCTTTCGATGAACACGGATCCATCGCCGAATGAGGAAAGGGCTTCGGAGGCGGCAAGTTTCATTTGTTCTTCAAAGTCTTCTATCGTATTTACTACTCTCATTCCTTTGCCGCCACCTCCGGCAGAGGCTTTGATGAGGATGGGGAAGCCGACTTCTTGTGCTACTATCTTTGCTTTGTCAATATCTTGAATGGCATAATCGGTGCCAGGAACGAGGGGGATATTATATTTTTTGGCTGCGGCTTTGGCGGAGAGTTTATCGCCCATCATTTCCATTGATTCGGGGGAGGGACCGATGAAGATGATGCCTGCTTCTTTGACTTTCCTGGCGAATATTGCGTTTTCGGACAGGAATCCGTATCCGGGATGGATGCCGTCGGCATGGGTGGTTTTGGCGGCATTAATTATTTTTTCCATTACCAAATAACTTTGGTTGGAGGGGGATGGTCCGATGCAGATTGCTTCGTCGGCATAGCGGACATGGGGGGAATTCCGGTCGGCTTCGGAGAATACGGCGACTGTTTTGATGCCCATTTCTTTGGCAGATCGCATGATGCGGAGGGCTATTTCGCCGCGGTTGGCTATTAGTATTTTATTCATCTTTGATTTTATTGGAGGGAGGCAAAGATGCAAAAAGTTCGTTACGTTTTATTAAATACCTTCGTTGGGTTTTGAAATATGTTCGTTGGGTTTTGGGATATTGTCGTTTGGCTTGTATATATTGTCGTTTGGCTTGAATATATTGTCGTTTGGTTTTGGAATATGTTGGTCGTAACTTAGAATATGTTCGTCGTAACTTGGAATATGTTGGTCGTAACTTAGAATATGTTCGTCGTAACTTGGAATATGTTGGTCGTAACTTAGAATATGTTGGTCGTAACTTAGAATATGTTGGTCGTAACTTGGAATATGTTGGTCGTAACTTGGAATATGTTGGTCGTAACTTGGAATATGTTCGTCGTAACTTGGAATATGTTCGTCGTAACTTGGAATATGTTCGTCGTAACTTGAATTTCATTGGTCGTAACTTGGATTTCATTCGTCGTAACTTCAATTTCATTCGTCGTAACTTCAATTTCATTCGTCGTAACTTGGATTTCATTGGTCGTAACTTGGAATATTGAATGCAACCTGACAGGAAATCGCGAAGGGGCGATTGTTTGTCAGGATGCTTGTGTGGTTTATGGACTGGGTCGTCTGCTGCGCGAGGGATGGTAGGGGCTTGGTGCCTGCCTTTTGGTGGGGACTTTTCTGGTGGCAGGCAGGTACGGTACCCCCGAACAGCCCGACCGTGGCTGCCATTTGGTGGGGACTTTGGTGGGAGGCAGCCGGGGACGCGCCATAATTGAATTATGAATTACATATAGGGGATTGCAAATCCTGACCGGCGGAGAGATTATTGCCCATGTGGTCGAGTTTATCGTCCATGTGGTCGAGTTTATCGCCCATGTGGTCGAGTTTATTGCCCATGTGTTCGAGTTTATCGCCCATGTGTGTTAGATTATCGCCCATGCGTGTTAGTTTATCGCCCATGTGGTCGAGTTTATCGCCCATTTTGGAGAATGTGGGTTTTTAGTTAAAATTTTTAACCTCCCAAAAGAGGTTTATAGCCACAGATTCTCTGATTAAAAAGAATTTCACAGAGAAAAAAGGAGATTCACGGAGAGGGTGGGATTACAAATCCTGACTAGCGGAAACCAAATCCTGACCGGCGTGTTTGCGGGTTGTGGGGGATTTATTCCAATTATTTTCTATTTTTGCGCTCCTTAAATAAATATTACTTTGATGAACGATTTACAAAACACTCCGCGGAGGGCAAATTATATGGATGCCTCGAACTTGTTTATTTTTATTATTAAATGGAAATGGCATTTATTAATTATTGCTGCGGTGGCGGCGTTGGGCGCGACGATTTTCTCGAGTTCGGCTTTTATTAAACCGAAGTTTAAATCGGCTGTTATTCTTTTTCCTTCGAGTACGAATTCTATTTCGAAGGCGTTGTTGGGGGCTGTAGAGGAGGAGCAGGATGTTTTGAAATTTGGGAAGGAGGAGCAGGCGGAGCAGTTGCTTCAGATTTTGAATTCGGATGAAATTCGGGATCGGGTGATTGAGAAATTTGATTTGATGAGGCATTATCGGATTGATGCTTCGTCGGATTATCCTCAAACTCGGGTTCGGAAGGAGTTTGAATCGAATGTTTCGTTTAGCAGGACGGAGTTTATGTCTGTTCAGATTGAGGTTTTGGATGAGAATCCGGAATTGGCGGCGAATATGGCGAATACTATTTCTGATTTGGTGGATTCGATGAAGACGAAGATTCAGCATGAACGGGCTTGGCAGGCATATAATATTGTGGAGGCGGCATATCAGGATAAGCGGAAACGGATGCAGGAGATTGAGGATACGATGCAATATCTGCGGTCGAAAGGGATTTTTGATTATGAGTCTCAATCGGCGATGTATAATGAGGAATATACGAAGGCGTCGTCGGTTTATGAGAATGAAACGGCGGGTTTGCCGATTTTGCAGAAATATCGGAAGGAGGAAGATACGTTGGTGATCGCTACGAAGGCTCGGATTAAGGGAGCGGAAGCGAAAATGAAGAGTATGAAGGCGGCATTGGATAATTTTGCGAAGTATGGCGGGGCGAATGTTTCGATGGCGCAGGAAATGGGTTGGCAACGGAAAGCATTGGCTGATTTGCGAGAGAAATTTGCGAAGGCGAAGATAGATTTGGATGAGACCTTGTCGAATAAGTTTGTGGTGAATAAAGCGGTTAAGGCGGAAAAGAAGAGTTATCCTATCCGGTGGCTGATTGTTTTGTTTTCTACTTTGTCGGCATTGTTTTTAAGTGTGTTGGTGTTGATCGGGATGGAGAGTTATGCACAGTTTAAACGATCTTAACCTACTATTTACTACTTTATGGAAAATAATATGAACGCTACGAATATACTTCAGTTGTTGAATCGGTGGAGGGTGCATTTTTTGGTGATAGGATTTTTGGCGATGGGGGTTTCCTTGATATTTTCGGGACCGACATTTATAGAATCGAAGTATAAATCGTTTGCTATTCTGTATCCGTCGAATATTATTCCTTATGCGGGTGAAAGCCCTACGGAACAGATGATACAGGTGCTTCAGTCGGATGATATTCGGAGGGATATGTTTCGTATTTTCAGCCTGATGAAGCATTACGATATTGATTCGACGAAGGATAAATATTCGTTGTCGCACTTGATAGAGGTTTATAATGATAATATTAGTTTTTCGCGGAATGAATTTCAATCTGTGGAGGTGAGTGTGTTGGATAAAAATCCGTTCATTGCGTCTGCGATGGTGGATACTATTATTGATTTGATGAATAAAAAGGCGAAGAGCCTTCAACGCGAGAAGTCGGAAGAACTGGTGAAGATTATCAAAGGGCAATTGGATAGGAAGAAAACAGAAATGGATTCGATGGAAGCACTCGTTAAGAATATCAGGACGAAATACGGGATTATCAGTTACGATTTGCAATCGAAGGAACTCACGAAAGAGTATTACGAGATGCTGTCGAAGACGACTAATTCGCAAGCCCTGACCGAGGCTCGGCAAATGATTAAGAACTTGGAAGAATATGGTGGCGATTTTGTTTCTATCAATGAACATTTGTGGCGAGTACGGGGCAGTTATAACGATATAAAGAATCAATATGAGAATGCTATCAAGGATGTAGAGAAAATACTGACCTATTCTAATATTATTACAAAGCCTTATCCGGCAGATAAGAAAACATACCCCGTAAGGTGGCTGATTGTGGTTATTTCTACACTCTCTTCCTTGCTCGTAGCATATTTTATTATTGGGTATATGGATAGGGCTAAGCATTCTTAATTCCTTAAACAACGCGCTGGTATGATTCATCAAATAAAACTTCGTTGGCTGTACGGAATAAGTGCGCTTTTCATCGTGCTGAATGTAATCTTCCTGGCTAATGAATTCTACTGGTTTCCGTTACTGCCGATGGCTTTATTAATTGTTGTTTTAGCCATCTTTTCGATAGATATTTTAATGTTCATTGTGGTCTTCATGACACCGCTTGCTATTAACTTAAAGAATAGCGAGTTCAACTTAGGACTAAGCCTGCCGGTCGAGCCGCTTATGTTTGGTTTGATGATAATTTTCTTCGCGAAATTGATCTATGAAAGGACCTTCGACAAACGAATTATTAATCATCCGGTAACTATTTTCCTGATTCTCAACCTCGCTTGGATGTTCATTACCTGTATCAGTAGTACCTTGCCCGTGGTGTCGTTTAAGTTCTTCCTTTCGAGGCTCTGGTTTGTTACTTCATTCTACTTTTTGGCGACGCAATTGTTCTTCAATTATCACAATATTAAGAAGTTCATTTGGATTTATACCAGCTCCCTTATTCTCGTTATTTTTTACACTATTTACCGGCATTCCACCTTTGGTTTTGGGGAGCGTTCTGCGATATGGGTGATGAGCCCTTTTTATAACGATCATACCGCTTATGCAGCTGTTATTTGTCTGTTTGTTCCTGTCTTTATCGGGTTTATATTTAATGCGAAATACACCGCTATTACGCGCATCTTCGCTTTTTTCATCACTTGTTTGTTTGCCGTAGCTCTTTATCTTTCTTATACCCGTGCGGCATGGATCGGATTAGCTGTGGCGGTTGCTGTTTATCTGATTTTTTTATTCCGAGTGAAGACCTCCCTAATCGTTGGTGGGGTGGCGATGGCGATTGTATTGTTTTTTATCTTCCAAACCCAGATTATGATGAAACTCGAGCGCAATCATCAGGATTCATCAACGGATATTACGAAGCACGTTCAGTCTATCTCGAATATCTCTACTGATGCCTCGAATGTAGAACGGATTAACCGGTGGAATTGCGCTATTCGGATGTTCAAAGTGAAGCCGATATTGGGCTGGGGACCGGGTACTTATTCCTTTAAATATGCCCCTTTCCAACATTCTAAGGAGAAGACGATTATCAGCACGAATGCAGGCGACAAGGGCAATGCCCACAGCGAATATTTGCAGCCCCTTGCCGATTCTGGTTTGATTGGTGCTCTCACTTTTATCCTTATGGTTCTTGCCATTATTTATCGTGCTTCGCGATTATATATTCGGGCGAAAGATAAGGAGATTCGGCTCCTTACCTTAGGGCTTTTATTGGGGCTGATAACTTATTTTGTGCATGGTATTATGAACGATTTCTTGGATACCGATAAAGCCTCCGTTCCGTTCTGGGGCTTCGTTGCGATGCTTGTCGCGATGGATGTTTATCATGCTAAGAAAGAGGAAACGGCATAGATTTTCTCCCCTAATTTTATCACATAGAAAACACGCGTTACGATGCCGCTTTTCGATATTCGGAATCTCGGCTTCTGCATTTGGTATCTTATGTAATGAACTTGGTATTTCAAGGATTAAATTTGGAATTTCGAGGATTAAATTTGGAATTCCAAGGGAAAAGTTTGGAACATTAAGGCATAAAACACGTGTTTCATGGCTTAATGTTCCAAACTTTTCCCTTCAGATTCCAAGTTGAGGACTGAAAATACCAAGTTGAGGACTTGAAATTCCAAGTAGAAGACTTGAAATTCCAAGTTCATTCCTCAAGATACCAAGTTCATTCCTCAAGATACGCAACGCATTGTTCGCGATACCAAAAAAAATCTTGTTAGTGATAAATAATAGTAATCGAATTCTTATCTTTGCGCCGCTATGAATGAAACCATTTACGATAAATACGAACCGGTAATCGGATTGGAAATACATATCCAATTAAATACCAAAAGCAAAGCCTATTCATCGGATTCGGCAAGCTACGGCGGCATGCCCAATTCTCATGTTTCGCCCATCTCTTTAGGGCATCCCGGAACGCTGCCGATGGTGAACAAGCAAGTAGTCGAAAACGCCGTACTGCTGGGCTTGGCATTGCATTGCGACATCCGCGAAGTCAATGGATATGCCCGAAAGAATTACTTCTATGCCGACCTCCCCAAAGGCTATCAAATAACGCAAGATACCACCCCGATTTGTACCGGAGGCTATCTTACGATTAAAGATAAAAACGGCGCAGAGAAGCAGGTTTCTTTAACACGTATCCACATGGAAGAAGATGCAGGCAAATCCATTCACGATGTAGACCCGTTTGCCTCTTTAATAGATTTGAATAGAGCCGGAGTTCCTTTGTTGGAGGTCGTTTCAGAGCCAGAATTAAGGAGCGGAGAAGAGGCGTTCCAATACGTTACCGAAATGCGGAAATTGGTGAAGTATCTTGACATCTGCGATGGCAATTTAGAAGAAGGATCTATGCGCTGCGATGCCAATGTTTCAGTACGATTAAAGGGCGATACCAAACTCGGCAAACGATGTGAGGTAAAGAATATGAACTCTATGCGGAACGTGCAAAGGGCTATCGAATACGAGATAAAACGACAGATAGACGAACTCGAATCAGGCGGCTCTATCAGCCAAGATACCCGCAGCTTCGATGCCGTTGCCGGAACCACTTTCGTAATGCGCAGCAAAGAAATGGCGAATGATTATCGGTACTTTCCAGAGCCTGATCTGCCACCGATAATTATCAAAGAAGCCTACATAAATACCGTAAGGGCGAAGCTCCCAACCCTGCCCGATGCCTTGTTTAAGCAGTATGTTTCTGAATATCATTTATCGGTTTATGATGCCACCGTCTTGACCGATGCGAAAGAGGTTTCGGATTATTTTAATGAATTAATTAAACATACTACGAACTATAAATCTGCCGCCAATATGGTGATGGGACCTATCAAATCTTATCTTAATGAAATGGCTATCGAGATGGTTGATTTCCCCGTCTCCGCATCCCGCATGGCATCGCTGATCGTTCTAATAGAAGAAGGAAAAATAAGCCATTCGGTGGCAGTGCAAAAGGTGTTTCCCGAGATGGTTCTTTCATCAGATAAAACGCCACTGGCGATTGCCGAAACGATGAATTTAATACAAGAAAGCGATGACCACGCACTGAAAGAATTCATTGAACAAGCCCTATCGAAATATCCTGATAAAGTGTTGGAATATAAAGCAGGCAAAATAGGCTTAATCGGGCTGTTTATGGGCGAAGTGATGAAGCTAAGCAAAGGCAAAGCAGACCCAAAAGTAGCCAATAAATTGTTAATCGAAGCCTTGGCATATTAGCGGGTTCTAACATCTATTTAATAAGAAAACAAGTATTCCGAATTCGATAAATAAGAAGATGAATTCCAAGAAACTGTTTCTTATAATGATGCTACTTTTAATGCACTTTGCCCATGCACAGAGCTTTCGGCGCACCTTTAATAACCTCCACGAAGCCGTGATGGATTCTATGAATGTGTATAAACTAAAGCTCGGGCATCAGCATCTTAGCGAGTTGTCTGCGGATATTGGGAAGTTGCATAATCTCGTTGAATTGGATCTGAATAATAATAACCTCAAGACCCTTCCCCCCGAAATCGGGATGCTAAAACACCTGAAACGATTGAATATATTTGAAAACAAATTGGATTCTCTCCCTAAGGAAATCGGTAATCTGGAGAACCTCGAAGAGTTAGTATTAAGTGCCAATAAACTAAAGCGGTTGCCCCACGAAATAGGGAAGTTGCAAAGCCTTCGGCTGCTTTCGTTTAAATATAATAGGATAGATAGCCTGCCAATAGAACTGGGCGATTTGCTTGAACTCCGCGAATTGGATATGATGTATAACTATATTAAATATTTACCGCCAGAAATAGGGAAGTTAGGTTACCTCGAGTTGGTTCATCTCGAAGAAAACCAACTAACTGCTTTACCTAAAGAAATAGGCAGTTGGAAACATATTCGGTTTCTTTATGTCGGCAAGAATCAATTAACCGAATTACCTGATGAGATTGGGCAATTAACTGTTATGGTGGAACTTGACTTGGCTCATAGCGGTATCCTTCTCTCCATCCCTTCGAGCATTTCAAAGCTTCATAAGTTAGAGACTTTGTATATTGATATCTATACCGCCCTTCCAACAAATATCAATATTGTGAACCCACGGCTTGAGATTATATATCGTTGATAAACTTTCAAGGCGAATCCTCGTACAAAAGGACTTTAATAAAATTTTGTAATTTCGCCCTAAATAAAATAAAGATAATTCACCATGAAAAAGATGAAACAAAAACTCCTGATACCATGCCTGCTACTGATGGTAATGGCATCCTGTAAATTCGCTCCTGATGCAGTAAACGTCCCGAATTGGGATATGGATCTCTTAGGACCCCTCGTAAACACCTCCGCCAACGGGAACAAAATTGTGCAGATGAAAACTTTAAAAGGTGCTGCATCAATTACATTCAGTAAAATTGATACTGCCACGGGAACCTTTCCGATTCCGGCATTAGGTCCGATAGATACCTTGCCTGCGTTCCATTTTCAATTGTTTAATGCTTTCAAGGCTTTGACATTAGAAACCGGGATGTTGTATTTTACTTTAGATAATAATATGCCTATAACATTAAAGACTGGGGCATGGATTACGTTGACTGATTCTATAAGCGGCGTTGTCCTGATGCATGTGCAGCTTAATGCTGATGTCCCTGCAAACGGTGGGCATTATCAATATACGACAGGTGTTGATCTGTCAGGGAAAACAATCGAAAACGATCTCTTATTAACCGTTACAAATCTCTCTACAGCCGCCAGTAATGGGGCAGTACATATTACCGGTAATGAAAGTTTTACAGTGTCCGCTTTCCTTGAAAATGCTTCTCTTTCAGGTTGCACTATTCTTCCTGATACTTTAGAATTACGGGACACATCAGAGTTTAGCTTGCAAGGATATAAGGTAAAAACTCAAATGTTGGGCGAAGACACAATCACTGTTTTTATTACCAATGGGTTGCCGTTTAATATGAATCTTCAGTTTTATTTTTTAAGGGCTGATCACACCATTATAGATTCCCTTTTCGATGGTGGAACTTTTATTCCACAGCGAACAAGTTCAACACAACCCAGTTTAGCTTCCCTCGTTTTTACGTTCACGGATATTAAGTTGAAGCACTTGGTTGATTCAAGATTCATATATTCCAACCTTAGAGTTAAGAATGGGGCCCAGGGTATTACCTTATCGAAAAACGATGCCATCAAGCTGTTATTAGTAGGACATCTGCAAGTCAAATTAAATTAATCGAAACAACACACATCATGAAAAATATAAATCTTAATACCCTGCTTCTCGCCCTTGGCTTGCTCTTTTTAGCAGCCAATTCCTTTGGACAATACAACATCGGAACCTTTTATAACAGCCAGCACGACATCAATAATCGGATGTTTACTTCCGAGCTTGACCTCGGCAAACATCATATTCAGGCAGGTATGAATTACTATGTATGGCTCGGAAATAATACGTTCGACTATGGCTCCATTCAAGACCTCAACAAAAATAAAGAAATCAACAATGCGCAAGTAAATACCATTATCAGCAAGCTCAAGGGAGACAATATTCTTGGCTTCGGGCAGGACATGCAGGTCTTCGCTTTGGCATATCAATACAACACCCCGAAGGATGAAAAGCATGTCGTCTTCACGCTTTCGGTGGATGACAAAGTGGCTTCAAACATGGTGCTTTCGCAAAATATGGCGAAGCTAATGTGGCACGGAAATTACCAGTTCCGAGGGCAAACGGTGCAGCTCGATCCCTTTGCGATCAACGTAAATTATATCCGAGAATACGCGTTTGGGAGTGCCTTCACCATCTTTGGCGATGAGCACGAAAAGGAACTGCGAGTAGGCATCCGCGCAAAATATATTCAAGGAATTGGCTCCATGTACATGACCAATAAAGATTTTTCCATCCGCACCACTTCCCTTGGCGACACCGTCGCGGTCGGCTTCAATTATGACATTAAAACCTCGAGAGCCAATGAAAATTTCGACCTCTTCAACCCCGCTGGCAAGGGCTACGGGTTCGATTTAAGCCTCTCATATTATCCAAATTCAAACCTCACTTTTGCCGCCAGTTTGACCGATTTGAACTTCGTAACATTCGACAAAGACATCGTTTCTTACCACAAAGATTCCCTCGAAAACTACACCGGAGCCATCGTCAGCAACCTCTTTGGAGACATCAAAATTGACCCCAACCAGCTGACCACTATTTTCATTCCACAAATAACCCCAGGCGGTTCTTACAAGATACCGGTAAGCCCAAAAATCAACCTCCTTGCCGAATTTCAACAGATAATTACAGACACCAAAAAGGGCGATTACGCCATGAATTCCGTCTTCCTGACCTACATCCAGGGCTTCAGCAATTTGCCCGGAACCACGGTCAATCCCTTCATTGCCGGAGGGTACACCCACAGCTTCGGGCACACCCTGAACCTCGGCATGTCCACCGCTTATGGCGGATACAATCGCTTCGTTTTCGGTCCTTATGCCAGCCTTTATTGGTCGCGAAAAAGAATCAGCATCGGCTCCGATAATTTAGGAGGATTAATGTTCAGCCACCTCGCCACAGGCACCGATTTGACGATTAGCTTCACCGCCACTTTCTTTTAATTAAATAACATTAGCTCCAACTTTTCCAGGGGTTAAAATCATAAAACCTACCCGAAATTTTCTCAAACACTGTTTAAGTTTTGGAAAAACATGTTTAAGTTTTGGTAAAGCTTGTTTAAGTTTTGGTAAAAGGTGTTTACGTTTTGGTAAAAGGTGTTTACGTTTTGGCATAAACTAAACCACGAAGTAAAACCCATAAATAGCATTATATCATCTTATTAATCACTTTTATCGGTATGTAATGAAGATCGAAATCCGGCTTTGGAGAAAATTCCTGGAAGCCCGCGAAGGCGACAAAAGTTTCCGCTAATTTTGGATAAATCTTACAGAATGAACTTGGGGAATGAAACCATCACGACACTGAAAAATCGTATTATTTAATAAAATAACAGAAACGATCCAACACGAATTTTTAAAAATAATCGCTGGGAATAGGGACAAAAAAAAGAGGACTCGGGGAAGTCCTCTCTCTAAACAAATAACTAAACAAATTAAACAAATTATCCTAAGTAAGCCTTCAGCACATTGCTGCGCGAGGTGTGTTTCAGCCGCCTCAATCCCTTCTCTTTGATCTGACGAATCCGCTCTTGGGACAGGTCGTATTTTATCGCAAGTTCTTCCATTGTTAATGGTATCTGCGCATTTAATCCGTAGAAATCGTGAATTATTTCCGATTCTTTCTTCGACAATGTCGCCAATGCTCGGGCTAAATCCTTGCATAATGACTCTTTTAATAACTCCAAATCGGGAGTATTCGGGTCGTTACTTTCCAAAAAATCAAGCATATTGCTTTCCTCATCTTCCGTTACCGGAGCATCCATCGAAAGGTGGCGCTTCGACATCCGCAAGGCATCGCGAATATCGCTCTCATCAATATTTAATACATCAGAAAGTTCATTTGCCGAAGGCTCGCGCTCAAATTCTTGCTCTAATTTATCGTAAACCTTACGGATTTTACTGATAGCTCCGATGCGATTCAAGGGCAATCGTACGATTCGAGAATTTTCTGCAAGAGCCTGCAAAATAGATTGCCGAATCCACCAAACGGCGTAGGAAATAAACTTAAATCCTCGCGTCTCATCGAACTTTTGAGCCGCCTTAATCAAGCCAAGGTTACCTTCATTAATTAAATCTCCCAATGTCAATCCTTGGTTCTGATATTGCTTCGAAACAGACACCACGAATCGCAGGTTAGCCTTAGTAAGGCGTTCCAAAGCCTTCATGTCGCCGTTCCTTATTTTCTTTACCAACTCAACTTCCTGATCCAGGTTTAGGAGTTCTACTTTTGCTATTTCAGAAAGATACTTGTCAAGCGAAACCGTCTCGCGGTTGGTCACTTGTTTAATAATTTTTAGCTGTCTCATTGTATCATGCGTATTAATGTTCCATTCTCGTAACTGAAGCCTTTAACGAAAATTTAAATTTATGGTTACAATCTTACAAAAGAATAAAGGGTGAAAGGGATGGAGGTATAATGGGTATAATGTATCACAACTTTAAACCTTAGCCTTTAAACTTCAAACCCTTTTAGTAGATTTGCAGCCGAATAACTAATAAAAACGATATGAAATTTGGTGTAGTAATTTTCCCTGGTTCTAATTGTGATCAGGATATGATTTATGTCTTGAAAGACTTGATGGAGCTGGATGTTGTGGAACTTTGGCATAAAGACCACGACTTGCAAAACTGCGATATGATCATCCTTCCCGGTGGGTTTTCTTTTGGCGATTATCTTCGTTCTGGAGCTATTGCGCGCTTCTCTCCGATTATGGAAAATGTGATTGAATTCGCAAACAAAGGCGGGCTGGTTTTTGGTGTATGCAATGGCTTCCAGGTGCTTTGTGAGGCTGGTTTATTACCAGGTGCTTTGTTGCATAATACCAATCATAAATTCATCTGTAAAAATGTTCACATCAAAGCTCAAACTTATGATGCTTTGGTAACTTCGATGATTGAACATAATCAAGTTATCAAGGTTCCTATTGCGCATGGCGAAGGTTCTTATTATGCTGATGAAGCCACGCTCAAGAAGTTGAATGAAAACAAACAAGTCCTCTTTCGTTATTGCGATGCGGATGGAAATATTACTCCCGAATCTAATCCCAATGGTGCGATTGAAAACATTGCCGGTGTCTGCAATGAAGGTCGTAATGTCTTTGGAATGATGCCGCATCCGGAACGTGCTTCTGATGCTGAATTGGGCAATACTTCTGCCAAGGTTATTTTGGATTCCATGTTAAACGCTGTTTTGAAATTTATATAATATATTAGTATGTATCCAATAAAAAGAACTCCCATTAAAGAACTGCTTCATGCGAAAGAATTCAACATTGAAGTGAACGTGAAAGGCTGGGTACGCACCAAACGCGGCAATAAATCATTAGCTTTTATTAACCTCAATGATGGCTCCATTATTCATGGAATTCAAATCGTGGCAGAACTTGCGAACTTCGATGAGAACATGATTAAACTGATCACTACCGGCTCCTGCATTTCCGTTACAGGCACATTAGTTCAGAGCCAGGGACAGGGACAATCGGTAGAAATACAAGCGACGACTATCGAAGTTTATGGTACTGCAGATGCCGAAGTTTATCCGCTGCAAAAGAAAGGTCATACACTGGAATTCCTTCGTGAGATTGCTCATCTTCGCCCTCGTACCAATACTTTCGGGGCAGTGTTGCGCATTCGTCACGCGATGTCTTATGCCATTCATAAATACTTTAATGATAATGGTTTTTATAACATCCATTCTCCTATTATTACAGGCTCTGATGCAGAAGGTGCAGGTGCAATGTTTCGCGTAACTACACTTGATCCAATCAATCCTCCCAAGACAGAAACCGGTGCAGTGAATTACGCTGAAGATTTCTTTGGCAAGGAAACCAACCTCACTGTTTCCGGGCAGTTGGAAGCGGAGTTGGCGGCATTGGCATTGACGAAAGTTTATACTTTCGGTCCGACATTCCGAGCCGAGAATTCCAATACCGCGAGACATCTTGCCGAGTTCTGGATGATTGAGCCGGAGGTTGCTTTCAATGACCTAGTGGATAACATGGATCTCGCAGAGGACTTCCTGAAATACCTCATCAATTATGCCCTCACGCATTGCATGGATGATTTGGAATTCCTCGAGAAGATGTACGAAAACGAGTTGCTCTCCCGCCTCCGTTTTGTGGTGGAAGAAAGCTTCGAGCGACTGACTTATACCCAAGCCGTGGAGATATTAAAAGAGAGCAATCATCCCTTCGAATTTCCGGTGGATTGGGGTGCTGATTTGCAGTCAGAACACGAACGATATTTAGTCGAGAAACACTTCAAACGCCCGGTCATTCTCACCCATTATCCCAAGCAAATAAAAGCCTTCTACATGAAACTTTCAGAAGACGGAAAGACCGTAAAAGCGATGGACGTTCTCTTCCCCGGCATCGGCGAAATCATTGGCGGTTCGCAGCGCGAGGAAGACCACGATAAATTATTAATGCGCATCCGCGAGATGGGCATCCACGAAAAAGATGTATGGTGGTATCTCGAAACCCGCAAATACGGCACTTGCCCACATGCCGGCTTCGGATTAGGCTTCGAACGACTGATTTTATTCGTCACCGGAATGGGAAATATCCGCGATGTGATTCCATTCCCACGGACACCGAAGAACGCGGAATTTTAAACTCATCCCATTACTTTTAATATCTTTGCAATCTTAATAAAAACAAACAAATGGAAGAAATAATCATTCAAACAAATTCTCTGAATCTTACCGATGATCAGTTTTTTCAACTTTGTGATGAAAATAGGGACATCAGATTTGAAAGAGATAAACATAAAAATATAATCATTATGGCACCAACAGGACGATTGATAAGCGTTAAGGAGACAAAAATTATTACCAAGGTTGCGATTTGGAATGATAAAACCCAATTAGGTGAGATAACCGGACCAAGTGGCGGATATTATTTACCGGACGGTTCCATGTTTGCACCGGATGTGGCATGGGTTAGCAATGAACAAATTGCTAAAATACCGGAAATTGATCAAGAGAAATTCCCTTATCTCTGCCCCGAGTTTATTATAGAAGTTCGGTCAAAGTCAGATACATTAAAAAAGCAGCAGGCAAAGATGGACTGCTGGATGGAAAATGGTTGCAAGCTCGGCTGGTTAGTTGATCCCTCTGAAAGAACAACCTATATCTACAAACCCAATTCCGAAATTATCAAAAAGTCATTCGAAGAAATTCTTACAGGCGATGATGTTTTGCCAGGCTTTGAGTTAAAGCTGTCGGACATCATTGCCGATTAGGTTATCAAATATATATATATCTTTGCCCCCTGAATTAAAAAAATAAAGACTAAAAAATAATAAATAAAAAAATGAGCATGCACCCAAAATACGAAGTAGTGGTTCACGAACCAAGAGATGTAACCGGCAAAATTGCTAAAGCCAACTCCATTAAAGCAGCAATAGGTACCAGCACCTGGATTGGTACACGCCCAGTCCTTTGATTGTGGATTTTGCGAATCATATTAAAGATGCTACCGATTATGAGGCAGCAACAAAAACCATCCCGCCTACCAAAACCATTGCGCAGCGTGATGGAAAAGTAAGCATCATGGATGGCGACATCGAATCTTATCGTTTAAAGGCGCAAGCATTGGTTAATGATCCTGCAAACGAAGCCCATGTTGAGGAAATCGTTGATAGTTTTGATATGGAGTTGAAAACACATACCAGTAAAGGTCCTCGTCAGGATGAATTGCTGGATGGACCGTTTCCAAACTCTTGTTTGTATCGCATGAAAGGAACCGGTCCTCATCAAATTCAAATGAGCATGGATGCTGTCGGAAGCACCCCTTTGCCTGTTGATCCTTCGAAAGCT
>CAIMUP010000068.1 GCA_903844645.1 uncultured Bacteroidota bacterium | reverse complement strand
TATACCTCGACAACAGCATCTCCTTGTTTTCCCGCAGAAAATTTAATATCTCTTCTCTTTTATACATCGTGCAAAATTACAAAACCTTTACATCTTCACCACCTTCCTCACTACCTTCTCGCCATCCATAATTGCTTCGAGGAAATAGATGCCTTGCGGAAGCGTGCTTATATTAATAGTATATTGTGAGGTATGAGTTATTATTTCATCCAGCATCTTTTCTCCCAGCATATCATAAAGATTAATGCTGCATGATTTTATGTTAGTAGCGGGGAGGGAGATGGTGAGGAGATTGGTGACGGGGTTGGGGAAGATGGAAATAGTATTAGCTAAATTATTTTCAGAAATACCTGTCGTATTATTTAAGATAAAACTATATGGATATAGATAGCTTGTATTTGTTGCAGTTCCATAAATCTCTAAATAATAAGTTCCTTCACTTAAATTTTGTGAGAATCCTAAATGAGATGAGCCATTACTATCATGGTTGGTTCCTACAACTTGATAGCTCGAATTAACTATCCTTGCAAATAAATGAGGTAATATAATATTAGAAATATTAACTCCAACACTCATGTTAGCAGATACGGTAAATTTGTAATCATCGTAATCAATTGTTGGAAATGGATTATTAGTTGCTTGCACCGTCATGAAACCAATATAAGTAGTATCGAAATTAACTTTGTATGATAAAGGATAAAGATAGGGTTCATCTAATGCCTGCATGTTTAGATAACTTTGTATTGGTAAATCTGTGTGAATTTCTACTACCGCTGATGCAATATAATAAAATTGATCAGCATTTAAAGTATAGTAAGAATTTATATTAGCAGAAGTCTCCAATACAATACCATCTCCAGGATGTTGAGTTAATAGACATCCAGAACATTCACCTATTATACATGAATATCCAAGGTCATTATATATATTTTTCTGATTTAATCCGGTTATATTTTGCCCTACCGAACCACTACAATTTACATCAATATTGTAAAAGTTGCTACAAAAAGTATTATCCATAACACTGCTGCTTTCAAGTCCTCCAAATAAATAAACACCCGGGTCGGAAGAACCACTATAGGTAGCTCTTAAATCTCGGTATGCTTCTGATTGACAATCTACACCAGTTAAAGCAGACCCACCTGTAACTTGATTGCTGCCTCCATGTGGCGTTCCTGTGGTTACTAATTTAGCAACATGAGATTGACCATCAGGTTGCCAGTTACTTTGATTTTGTAAATACTCTCTTGCCGCTAATCCACCCATGCTATGTCCCATTAAAATAACTTTTTCACGACCAGTTAATTGTAATACTCTGTAGATAGCATCATTAAGCACAAAGCCCTGTTTAACTATTGCTGATTGATTGCTTAAAACATCATATTGATTACCGTTAGGATGATAGCTACCATCAGTACCGACATCAAAATTCACATAAAAATAATCACCATTATGCCATGTACCAGAGAAAAGTGCTAAATCTGCGCCAACTGTTGGATAAGAATTTGTGTTTGCAATTGTATTATCCGCATCAGAGTTTAAACAGTAATCAAATCTACCACCAAATGTTAAACCATATTGTGAGTCCATAAAATTAGTTGTCGGATCCCATGTACCACTTTTTGAGTTAAGTCCATGAATAAATATTATCGGATAGGGCAGTTTTTGTGGAAGTGTTTCTATTCGTTCAGAATTGATAGAAGCAGCCGTTTTAAGAAAGGTTCTTTTGCCTAAGGAATCAGGCGCAGATAGATATTCAAAATCAGCAGAGCGTTCCTTTGGAATGAAGTGAAGAATTTGTTGTGCAATTCCATTCAAGCCAAGGAAGGCGAACGCGATTAACATTATTGTAATTTTTTTCATTGTAAAATTTTTCTTATTAACGATTCAATAAATTATTTGAGCGACAAAAGTAAGGATAATTCCATTAATCCCAAAAACCAACACCCAAAACCAACCCCAAATAACCCTTTTCAAACCCCAAAACCGACAAATTCCCAAATTTTTAGACCAAAACTTAGCAGGTATAAACATAGAATTTTTTAATGATATATAATACACTGACATTCTGCACATTAATAATTCATCATTAAGAATAGTAGATCCATTTGCACCCCTACCGGTTTGGCTCCAAACGCATCCTGTTCGGCTCCAAAGACATCCTGTTCCGCTCCAAATGCATCCCGTTCCGCTCCAAGTCCATCCTGCTCGGCTCCAAACGTATCCCGTTCCACTCCAAGCCCATCCTGCTCGGCTCCAAAGACATCCTGCTTCGCTCCAAGCCCATCCCGTTCGGCTCCAAAGACATCCGGCTTCGCTCCAAGCCCATCCGCATTCATTCCAAATGAAAAACCATTCATACAAAAGCCATCCTAACCCCTCATTCCCACTAATCCGTATGTCCCTTATCCTGATTCAAAACCTTCTGCCGCTCCTTCTCCTCCATTTTCAACTGCCTATTTAATTCCCACGAAGCCTCCTTGTTCTCAATGATAGATAAATCAGGTTGCCCCGCATTCACCCAAGCCGTGTACCACAAACTCCCGATAAATAAAATCGAAGTTCGCATTCGCCGCTCCACCATTCCGTTCAGCATCTTGCTATAAGCTTCAGAATACTCGTAAGAGTAGGCTTTTATGGTATTATGATTTCTTCTTTCTATCGAATATTTCTTGTCAGAAGGGAACGTATCGTTTAATAATTTCTCCATTTTCAGCACCGAATCCGAAGCAACATAACTCTCCTTAATAATC
>CAIMUP010000067.1 GCA_903844645.1 uncultured Bacteroidota bacterium | reverse complement strand
TTTACCGTACGGTGGAAGACCTTGAGCTAACAGTGGAAGACCTTGAGCTAACAGTGGAAGACCTTGAGCTAACAGTGGAAGACCTTGAGCTAACAGTGGAAGACCTTGAGCTAACAGTGGAAGACCTTGAGCTAACGGTGGAAGACCTTGAGCTAACAGTGGAAGACCTTGAGCAATCGGTGAAATCAGACCTTTGAAAAGCAAACAGACACTTTTCGCGGTTTTTGGAACACTTATATATAAGGAGTGGCGGCTATTGTTTATGAATCACCATCTTGACTTTGGTTTCCCTTTGTTGGGGATCTTCAGGAAAAACCGAAAAAGTTGGGTTTTCCTGAATCTTCAGTGCTGTCCTATAGGCAGAACTTTTAGTCAAAATGAGGTTAGTATCTTGAAGTATCAAAGACGCATTGCCGCCGTCCATGCCGTTTTTGGCATTGATCGGATAAAAATTCGGAATGGTGTATTGCATCTTTTTTGTAATTATTTAACGCTGCAAATTTAATCTTTTCTTAATAACAAACTATTTTTTGAAGAAATATTTTATTATTCCAAACCGATTCTTCTTCCCAAACTTTTGGAAGGAGGGCTTTAATTGATTAAAAATACCATCCCATAATGGCAATTAAGGTTACCAGCAGCAGATTTATCATGCTGATAGGTAATAAAAACTTCCATTCGAGGGTCAGCAATTGATCAATTCTTAACCGCGGAAACGTCCAGCGGAACCACATGATGAGGAAAATAAGTCCGAAGGTCTTCCCGAAGAACCAGATTGGAGAGGGAATAAAATCCATCACGTTATTAAATGCCACCAAACCCCCAATATGGAACGGCATCCAGCCCCCAAAGAAGAGGGTCGCCCCGATAGCGCAAACGATGAACATATTGACATATTCAGCAAGGAAAAACATCGCGAATTTCATCCCTGAATATTCGGCATGGAACCCCGCCGTCAGTTCCGATTCGGCTTCCGCCATATCGAAGGGTGCTCGGTTGATCTCTGCTGTGCTGGCGATAATGAAAATGATGAAAGCAATGATCGCCGGAATGTGCCCTCGGAATATCCACCAACCACTTTCTTGCGCCATGATAATATCAGATAATTTTAAGCTCCCCGAAAGCACCACGATGGATAAAACCGCCATCCCGATAGATAATTCGTAACTCACAATCTGTGCTCCGCTACGCATCGCGCCAAGCAAAGAATATTTATTGTTCGATGACCAGCCTGCCATCAATATCCCAATAACTCCTACCGAGGATATGGCAGAAATATACAGCACCCCGATGTTAATATCCCATATCGCCAAGCCTTTCCCGAAGGCTATCGGAGCCATCGCCGCGAAACAAATCGCTACCACTAATATCGGAGCGAAGTTGAAGAGGAGTTTGTCGGCACCGTCGGGAGTGAGTCCTTCTTTTAATAAGAGTTTTACGGTATCTGCAATAGCTTGGACAGTGCCCCAAGGACCTACCCTGTTTGGACCCATGCGGATTTGCATGAAGGCAGAAACTTTCCGTTCCATATAAACCAATATCAAACAAAGAACCACGAAGAAGGTGAGGGTACACAAACCTACCATGACCATTTCGGAAAGCATCACCAAGGTATCGCCCATCTTAGAAGTTAACCAGGTGTGGATGGCGGTGGTTAATCTTGTGAAATCGTAAATGGTGAGGAGCATTCTTTTATTTAATTGAGTTAATGAGCCAAGATTTTATTAATAAACAATCATGTTCACATCATCCACATAATCCTTGCGCAACGGATACCCCGTCCAATAATCATCGAGAATCAATTTCCTCAAATCAGGATGATGCAGAAAGGTAACGCCAAACAATTCATACACCTCTCGCTCCAGGAATTCAGCGGTTTTGTATAGGGGTTGAACGGATTCTATTTGGGCATTCTCGCGGTTCGTAATCTTTGCTTTCAGGACAATAGTATGCTTCAAAGTTTTGGAGGTAAGGTGATACACCATCATCAAATGATCCTTCCAATCAATACATGTTTCGCAGAAAAGATAATCAAAGTCAAAGTCTTTATTATTTCTCAACTCCGTGATAGTCGGGAGCAGGTCGTTGGAGTCAATTAGTACATTCAGAAACTCGCCGCTTTCATCGAATACAACATTAGTAACGATGGCGGGAATGGCGGCTTTTAATTCTTCATTAGTCATGACGGTTTAAGGATTAGGTAAGGCGATATATTTCTCTGGTTTGCGGTTCGAGGTGGTCTTTATTTTCTCCTGCAAAGTAATCATGGCATGCAGCAAAGCCTCTGGACGAGGCGGACATCCGGGTATATACACATCCACAGGAATTATATGGTCGGCACCCTTCACGACGGAGTAGGTATTATAATAAAATGGTCCGCCGGAGATGGCGCAAGCCCCCATCGCAATAACATATTTAGGCTCTGCCATCTGATCATACAAGCGTTTTAAAACAGGTGCCATTTTAACGACAATGGTGCCGGCAATAATAATCAAATCGGCTTGGCGAGGGGTGGCTCTTGCGACCTCAAATCCGAAGCGAGACCAATCGTACTTCGCTGATGCGGCTGACATCATCTCGATGGCGCAGCAACTGGTGCCAAATACCAGGGGCCAGAGGGAATTAGCCCGTGCCCAGTTAATGACATCGTCTAATTTGGTCACCAATATCCCGCCATCGGGGGTATGTTCGACACTTCCCGGAAAGGCATCGGGTTTCGTACTCTTTACTTCGTTTACATCCATTTTAAAGCTCCTTTTTTCCATGCATACAGCAGTCCTAAAAACAATATGAACATGAATATTATTATTTCGATCAATGCAAAAATTCCTGTCGCCTTTGCTGCGACTGCCCAGGGGTACATGAAGACTAATTCGACATCAAATACCAAAAATATGAGGGCAAATAAATAGTATCCCACATTGAATTGGATCCAGGTATTGCCCTCCGTAGGCACGCCGCATTCGTAGGGCTGCCCTTTCTGCGCATTCTTCGATGTTCTCGCCACCGCCTTCGATACTAAGATGCCTCCCGCAGAGAATAAAACTCCGCATATCAACAATAAAATTAATGCTCCGCTGCCCATTTTTCAGTAATTATTTATGGGGCGAAATTAGAAAAATAATCGTAAACCCGATACATCCCGCAAAATGTTTCGCAGAAAGGAAAATTTGATACGTTAGAAACTTTCTATGATACATTAGAAACTTTCTATAATACGTTAGAAACTTTCTATGATACGTTAGAAACTTTCTATGATACGTTAGAAAATTTCTATGATACGTTAGAAAATTTCTATGATACGTTAGAAAATTTTCTATGATATCATAGAAAATTTATTTGGTATCAAATTTAAAAAAATCTATATCAAATAAAAAAAATCTAATTAGATTTTTTTTATTTCAATCAAATTTTTTTCTCGAATCAGCCCCCGCAGGAAGGTTTTGAATGAAATATTCCGTTGTATTACAGTTCATTTTTTTAATATTAAAGATGAATTTAAGTATTCAAGAGCAGGGGATGCAATATTTAGTTTTCTAATTCGTTTTGATTCTCTAAAAACGATAACATGTATCAAAAATCAAAAGTACTAATCGCTGTTCTTTTTCTTTTTTCATTGAATAATTTGATGATAGCGGCGGGCACAAGCACCCCGATTCACAAAGAAATCAAATGGAAATCGCCCCAAACCAGCACCACCTTCGGCGGGAATAAAGTGAATCTTCTTTCCTTTGCCGGAGCCGATTATAGTGTCGAAAACAAGGGGCTTCCCTCCTACTCCGAGACTTATTATTTTAATAAAAACGGATCGGAAGCGGTGGTAGAACTGGTGAATCAAAAGTTTGCGCCACTTGCAGAAACTAATTTGATAGTGGATAAAAATTTAATCTCGAATGAAGTGAAGGTCAATAGCCGATTGGTGTATTTTAAGAAGTCATCTTATGTTGCGTTTTCGTTTATTCCCATCCGAAGGAACGCAAGTACAGGGGCTTACGAACGATTGGTTTCTTACGATGTATCTATTTCCTCGAAGCCAGCTGGCAATCAAAAATCATTGAAGACAACTGCCCAAACCTTCGCCGCGAATTCGGTTTTAGCGAATGGAAAATGGTATAGAGTTGCCGTTACCGGCGATGGAATGTATCAGTTATCGTATTCTTTTTTGAAATCATTAGGGATGGATATGGATCATATTTCTCCTTCCAATCTTCGGGTTTATGGTAATGGCGGTGCGATGCTTCCGTTTGCGAATACTACCTTCCGGCATGATGATCTGGTCGAAAATCCGATAAAATTTATGGGTAATTTATCAGATACTGTTCTCAAACCAAACGATTATTTTCTCTTCTTCGGGCAAGGACCGAATCGCTGGCTTCGCAATACAGGTGCGGATTCTGTTTGTCGTCCTTTTGTGCATGTTGTTAATGTTTATTCCGACACCAGTTATTATTTTATCACGGTTGATAACTCTGCTTCAGGGAAAAGGTTAATTACGAATCCCAGCTTAGCTACCACCCCGACTGCCACAGTTACCACCTTCAACGATTATGTGTATCACGAAGGCGATTTAGTGAATTTATTGAAGTCTGGCAGGCAATGGTATGGTGAGAGTTTCAATATTTTGAATTCGTATAGTTTCAATTATAATTTTCCGAACATTGATGGTGCTTCTTTAACCTCCATTTATGCTGCCGTAGCCGCTAATTATGCCAGTTCAGGAACGGTATTTACCTTCACGAATAATGGTTCTACTATTCTTTCCGCAACAGTTCCCCAAAACAATTCTGGTCCTGATGGACCTGTTGCCAGTGAGGCTTCTGGATGTAATACTTTTAGCAATACTAATCCATCTCTGGGTATTACTGTTTCCTATGCCAATCCCGGAAATGCATCGGCATGGCTTACTTATTTTGAACTGAATGTGAGAAGACAAATGAAAATGTATGGACAACAAATGTTGTTCAGAGATCGCGCTACCATCGGTGTAGGAAATACTACCCAATTCAATCTTTCGGGAGTTGATACCAACCTAGAAATATTGGATGTTACAGACCCGACCAATGTTTTTATTCAAGGTTCATCGTTGAATGGAAACTCTTTGAATTTTGTTGTAGCCACGGATAATCTCCATGAATTTATGGCTTATGATATTACCAAAACCTATCCGAATCCTGTTGCCGATGGTTTAATTTCCAATCAAAATATTCATGCCACCACAGCAAAGGATATGATTATCGTAACACACCCCCAATTTACCGATGAAGCCTTACGATTAGCAAGTTTTCATAAGTCCCACGATAATTTGAATTGCTTTGTAGTTACGCCCCAAGAAATTTACAACGAGTTCTCTTCCGGTAAGCAAGATGTTACCGCCATACGTAGTTTTATGAAAATGTTTTATGACCGCGCCGGAACAGATTCCAGCAAGCTCCCTAAGTATCTTTTGCTTTTCGGTGATGGATCTTATGATCCTAAAAACAGAACTACCAACAACACTAATTTTGTTCCCGCATTTGAGAATGCAAACTCGTTGTTACCAACCGGCTCTTATGTTTCCGATGACTTTTTCGGATTGCTCGATGATGCCGAGGGAGAATATGATGATGGCTCCGATGCAGGTGTGGCAGATATTGGCATCGGTCGTTTTACCGCAGATAATTCAACGGATGCTGCCGCCTGCGTCAATAAAGTAATCCATTACGAAAGTGCCCCAAGTACCCTGAATGATATTTCTACTTGTAGTATCTCCAGCACTTCTGTATTTGGCAATTGGAGAAACAATGTATGCTTTGTGGCTGGCGATAAAGAATCAAATACATTCGTTAATGATGCTGAACTTATGGATACCGATATTGTCAAGAGAAAATATCCTGTTTATAATGTCAACAAAATCTATTTCGATGCTTACCACGAAATAAATACCCCTGGTGGGCAGCGCTATCCTGATGTGAATATTGCCATTACCAACCAAATTGAAAAGGGATGTTTGATTATGAATTATACCGGACACGGTGGTCAGTCGGGCTGGGGATTTGAAAGATGTTTGGATGATGTCATGATCAACTCTTGGGATAATTACAATAATCTTGCTTGCTTCTTCACTGCTTCCTGCCAAATCAGCGAGTGGGATGATCCCGGCTTGGTATCGGCAGGTGAGTTTGCTTTGATGAATCCTAATGGGGCTGCCATCTGTTTATTCTCTACTGTTCGGTTGGTATTTGAGGCAGCCAATCAAGACATCAACAAAAAGTTTTGGAACTGTGTATTCGAAAGGCTGCCGAATGGAAAAATGCCTTCCACGGGGCAGGTCATGGAGTTTATTAAATTAGGAGGAGCCACCAACACCAACGACAGGAATTTCTCCCTCATTGGCGACCCTGCGCTTACCCTCGCTTATCCGAATTACAACGTGGTAACAAGTACCATTAACGGCGTTGACATCAATACCACTTCTGATACCTTGAAGGCTTTGGAAAAGATTACCGTTACGGCATACATTACCGATAATAACAATAACAAACTGACCGATTTCAACGGATACATGTACCCTACGGTGTATGATAAATTCGCAAAAGTATTCACCCTCGGCAATGACGTTCAAAGTCCGGTTACGAGTTTTGAATTGCAGCAAAACGTGATATACAAAGGCAAATCGAAGGTAACGAATGGTGAATTCTCCTATACCTTCATCGTCCCTAAGGATATTTCATTCCAATATGGCTTCGGAAAATTGAGCTACTACGGCTTCAACAATAGTACCGATGCCAATGGATACAACAACAAGATCGTGGTGGGGGGTTATAACCTCAACAATAAAAAAGATACCGTCGGTCCGTCCATTAAATTATACATCAACGACAACAAATTTATCTTCGGCGGAGCGACCGATGCCAACCCGATTATCTATGCCATTCTGAATGATTCAAGCGGCATCAACACCGTAGGTAATGGCATTGGGCATGACATTACAGCGCAGTTAGATGGTGACAATTCCAAGATATATATCCTCAACGATTATTACCAGGCGACCCTCGATAATTACCAAAGCGGAACCGTTTTTTATCCCTTGACGAAACTGGCTCCTGGCAGGCATACACTGACCTTCAAGGCATGGGATGTGTATAACAATTCCTCCTCGGCGTACCTCGAATTTGTGGTCGAGGAATCGAGCACCTTCAAGCTGGACCATGTGTTGAATTATCCCAATCCGTTCACGACGCACACCTCCTTTTTCTTCGAGCATAACTGCCCTTGCGAGGATTTGAATGTCATGGTTCAGATATTCACCGTTACCGGGAAATTAATCAAGACCATCAATACCGACATGCACACGGAGGGCTATCGTTCGACCGGAATTGAATGGGACGGCAAGGACGATTACAACGATCATGTGGGTCGCGGAGTGTATATTTATCGCCTGAAAGTACGGAAACCCGATGGCGAAATAGCCAGCAAGGTCGAGAAATTGGTCCTCCTCCATTAATTTAGTCCATTTTGGACGGTCGTGTGAGTTCTTCGGACGGTCGTGTGAGTATTTCGGTCGGTCGCATGAGTATTATGGACGATTAAGTGTCTCCGATGGACGATTGAGTGAGTCCGGCGGGTTTTTAAGTGTAGAATCCTTGTGGAAGGGAATTTTATTTGCCCAAAAAGGGGAATCTCTATACTTATTCAAAAGAAAAATCAACTGCAAAGTGAGAATCGCGGTTGAGGATGTGAGAATCGCGGTTGAGGATGTGAGAATCGCGGTAAGGGATGGGAGAATCGCGGTAAGGGATGGGAGAATCGCTGTAAGGGATGGGAGAATCGCGGTAAGGGATGGGAGAATCGCTGTAAGGGATGGGAGAATCGCGGTAAGGGATGGGAGAATCGCTGTTTTTAAGTGTAGAATCCTTGGGGAAGAAAATTTTATTAGACCAAGAAATCCTACACATGAGGGTTTTTTATAGTTTTGCGGGATGAAAAGCATACTTACTTTTGTTTCAATTTGCCTAATGCAAGTTTGTTTTGGGCAATCAAATGGCATAATTAAAGAATCAATAACATCAACAATTTCTTGTTCACCAGATTCATTAAGCTATATTTATAGAGGGATACCGAATGAAGTATCAATTTCTGTTTCTGGAATTACATTTGAAAACATAATTGTTCATTGCTCAAAATGTGATGAGATTATCAGGTATAAAGATAAATTTGGAGTCTGGCCAATTACATTTGGTAACATTACGCTTGATATTTATAAAAAGGTAAATGAAACGGATAGCATATATATAGGTGCAATAAGATATAAAGTGAAAGAGATTCCCGGACCTTATGCAATGGTTGGAGGGCAAAAAAAAGGAAATATTGATAAAACGAAACTATTAGTTCAATGGGGTGTAATTACGATAATTGACAAAGTATGTGCTAAGTTCCCCGTATTATCTTTCGATTTTGAATATGATATTAATGGAGAATATCGAACAATTACTAATCCCTCAAGTGGTCAATTTACATCTGAAATGGTAGAAGCAATAAAACAATTACCACCTTCATCGCGAGTGTATTTTAGTAATATTAAAGTTAAGGGACCAGACCAGACTATTCGCTATATAACTGGAATAAGCTTAAAGGTAATGTAGTTTTTTCCTTCATCCTATTATGCTACCATCCGCTCTGGCGGTGGTGCAATAAAAGGATGAAGAACATCATGAACATGACGCCAAATAATTTTGTAAATTTGCAGCCTGATAAAATTATAATTATATAGCTATGGCATTCGACATTGAAATGATCAAAAAAGTGTATTCCGAAATGGGTAATAACATTTCCGAAGCACGCAAGGTAGTGGGTAAGCCACTGACTTTGACCGAGAAGATTTTGTATTCTCATCTGACCTCCGGAAAACCGACCGAGGAGTATAAACGCGGTGGTAGTTATGTGGAATTTAATCCTGACCGCGTGGCTATGCAGGATGCTACGGCGCAGATGGCTTTGTTGCAGTTTATGCAGGCGGGGCGGGCGAAAGTGGCTGTGCCTTCTACCGTTCATTGCGACCATTTGATTCAGGCAAAGGTGGGTGCGAAGGATGATTTGGCGACGGCTAAGGATGTAAATAAGGAGGTTTATGATTTCCTTTCTTCGGTGTCGAATAAGTATGGAATCGGCTTTTGGAAACCGGGTGCGGGGATTATTCACCAAGTTATTTTGGAGCAATATGCTTTTCCTGGTGGGATGATGATTGGTACGGATTCTCACACTGTGAATGCGGGTGGTTTGGGCATGATTGCTATTGGTGTTGGCGGTGCCGACGCTTGCGATGTGATGGCTGGTTTGCCTTGGGAATTGAAGTTTCCGAAGTTGATTGGTGTAAAATTAACAGGCAAAATATCAGGCTGGACATCTGCAAAAGATGTTATCTTGAAAGTTGCCGGAATCCTTACTGTGAAGGGTGGAACTGGTGCTATACTTGAATATTTCGGTGAAGGAGCACAGTCTTTGAGTTGTACTGGAAAGGGAACTATTTGTAATATGGGTGCGGAGATTGGAGCTACCACTTCCATCTTCGGATATGATGCGAAGATGGCTGATTATTTGAAATCAACTGACAGAACTGACATTGCGCAATTGGCTGATGGCGTGGCTGCTCATCTGACTGGCGACCCTGAAGTTTATGCTAATCCTGAAAAGTATTTTGACCAGGTTATTGAGATAAATCTTTCTGAATTGGAGCCGCATATCAATGGTCCTTTTACTCCAGATTTGGCGTGGCCTCTTTCAAAATTTGCTGCTGCTGTAAAGGAAAATAATTGGCCCGATAAGTTGGATGTTGGCTTGATTGGTTCTTGCACCAATTCTTCTTATGAGGATATTACCCGTGCTGCTTCGATTGCTAAACAGGCGGTTGATAATAATATCAAGGCGAAGTCGGAATACACCATTACGCCTGGCTCGGAGCAGGTTCGATATACTGTGGAGCGCGATGGATATTTGGGAACTTTTGAAAAGATGGGTGGTGAATTATTGGCGAATGCTTGTGGTCCTTGCATCGGGCAGTGGGCGCGACATGGTGCAGAGAACAAGGAAAAGAACAGCATTATCACTTCCTTCAATAGGAATTTTGCGAAGCGTAATGATGGCAATCCGAATACACATGCTTTTGTGGCTTCCCCCGAAATCGTTACGGCTTTGGCACTTGCTGGCAGACTTTCTTTTAATCCAATGACCGATACTTTGACGAATGCGGATGGCAAAGAAATTAAGTTATCTGAACCACAAGGAATTGAGTTGCCATTGAAAGGTTTTGCGGTTGAGGATGCCGGTTTTCAGGCACCAGCCGAAGATGGTAGTGGGGTGAATATCGCTGTTTCTCCTGACTCTGATCGTTTGCAATTGTTAGATCCTTTCAAGGCTTGGGAGGGTACTGATTTATATGGTTTGAAATTATTGATTAAAGCAAAAGGCAAGTGTACTACCGATCATATTTCGATGGCTGGTCCTTGGTTGAAATATCGTGGGCATTTGGATAATATCTCCAACAATATGCTCATCGGAGCTACAAATGCTTTCAATGAAAAGACCGATTCTGTGAAGAATCAATTGACTGGTGAGTATGGTTCGGTTCCTGCGGTGCAACGTGCATACAAAGCTGCCAAGATAGGAAGTATTGTGGTAGGCGATGAAAATTATGGCGAAGGTTCTTCTCGTGAACATGCAGCTATGGAGCCACGTTTCTTAGGTGTTCGAGCTGTTTTGGTGAAATCATTTGCTCGCATCCATGAGACCAATCTCAAGAAACAAGGAATGCTCGCTCTTACATTCGCCAATAAGGAAGATTACGAAAAGATTCAAGAAGATGATACTATAGATATTACCGGCTTGACAACTTTCGCCCCAAATACTCCACTGACTTTAGTTTTGAATCATAAAGACGGAAGTAAGGAGGAGATTAAAGTTAATCATTCTTATAATGCCTGGCAGATAGAATGGTTTAAGGCAGGAGGTGCTTTGAATATTATTCGGGGGAGGATATCGGCGTAAGGGGATTTTTGGAATAAAGTTGAAAATTTAGAACTAATTAATTATAATGAATAATCCATACTTAAGAGATAAGGACTTAAACTCTTTAATAGTCTTATTACATACCACAAAGGTTGATATTACTTTTAATGACTTGGTTAAGGAAGAAATACAATATAGAATTTCTATTAATAAAAATGTTTCAAGAGAGTTTATTTATGAAGTTTGTAATGTTAAAGGTCTTGTTATGACAATTGAATTTATACCTACTTCCGAATCATTCAAAAGAATTAATGGCAAATCCATCACAATTAGAAATATTATTGCTTGTGATGAACTTATTGACATTAAAAAAAATTATGCAACAAAACCTGTGAATGAATCTTTCGGAATTATCAAAACAGACTTGCTAAACCAAGAAGATTATACAGAAGAAGAGATTAGCAATTTTAGTAAAAATGGTTTTGATACACAAGATATACTTACTAAATATCATAAATTATAACTACCCTTAATTATGAAACTATCTAACTTTTTTTTGAGTCTTTCTTTTTTGTTAATTGGATTGAATTCTCAAGCCCAATGTGATGATTTGATTTATAAATCATATGATAAATTTTCCAAATTTACAAGCATAACTTTCCTTAAAAAGTTAACCTTGGATAAGGGAAGTATTACTTTTAAAGTAGAACCATATTTAAACGGAGCCTATTTGGGAATAGGGTTCAATATTGTAAATAACTCTCCGTATCTTTCTTTTGGAATTGCAAATAACTTTGCAAAGAGAGTTTCAGTTACAATTTTATTTGATGATAATTTTACAATGAATATTGATGGAACTACCCAGCCTTTTCCAATCACCTTGTCGAAAGGTGGTGGTTCAACTAGCAGTACATTGTATTGCTGTTTTATGCCTAATCCCTGTTGTAAAACTGATGAATGGTCAACTTTTAAAGAAAATGAAGAAAATTTTAAGCAACATATTAGAAACATCAAAATAAGTGCAATTAGATTTTTTGGAGTTAGTGGTATTATTGATATTGATGTACCCACAAACCAACAAGACTATTTTATTAATATGTATAGATGTTTGGAGTGAGTCGAAATTAAAAAATAAAGTAAAATTATGAATAAAGAAGAGTTTTTACAATCTATAAATGATTTGGTGAAAAAGTCAAATGATATTCCGTTTGATGATTATTATGGTGCAATAAAAGTCATAAACGAGTTTGAAAGTTTTGTTGATAAACATTCTGATTATTTGAATCAATATGTGCTAGAGGATATAGGGATTATCAAATCCTTCTTTGAGGATATGAAGAAGAGTAAAAAACAAAATGATAAAATAAAGTATTGGGGCAAAGGAAGTGCAGAATTAAAAGTTGCTATTGAATCAATGTTGTCAGAAAATCAATTTCCCGATACAGATGAGGCTTCCTAATCCCTTCCTTTCCCTTCAAAAACCCGCTGAATCGCATTTTCTAACCGCCGAATCCAATTTTCTAACCGCCGAATCGCATTTTCTAACCGCTGAATCCAATTTTCTAACCGTTGAATCACATTCTGTAACCGCCGAATCCAATTTTCTAACTGCCGAATCGCATTCTCTAACCGCCGAATCACATTTTCTAACCGCCGAATCACATTCTCTAACCACTGAATCACATTCTCTAACCGCCAAATCGCATTTCATACCATCCTCCTCCTTCCCAATTTCCGCCTTCCCCTTCAAAAACACTTCAAATCGCATAAAGCACACCCGTAGTTATTTCGGGTAATGGGGTTGATTATTTTAGGTCTGCTCCCGATCTTTGAAGGATTCCCCCTGACTTTCCTAAATCTATCATTGGATTAGGTAATCTTTATATACAAACGTCTGTTCTCTACACAGACTTACCTCATTCTTACACAGACTTACCTCATTCTTACACACGAATGTCCATTCTCTACACACGAACGTCCATTCTCTACACACGAACGTCCATTCTCTACACACGAACGTCTATTCTCTACACATGAACGTCTATTCTCTACACACGAACGTCTATTCTCTACACACGAACATCCATTCTCTACACATGAACGTCTATTCTTTACACACAAACGTCTGTTCTCTACACAGACTTACATCATTCTTACACAGACTTACATCATCCTTACACACAAACGTCCATTCTCTACACAGACTTACCTAACCGAATCCCATTTTATACCTTCCTCCTCCTTCCCAATCCGCTCCTTTCCCTTCAAAAACCCTTCAAAAAGCATTGGAAGGATATAAGCGATGGGTTTGTTTTTATAAAAGAAAGTTTCCTAATTTTGCCCCCTAACAATAACAAATAAAATTATAATACCATGAAACAAATCAAAAATTTATTGACCATAGCCGCCATGCTATTCGTCTCTCATCTTTCCTTTGCAGGAGCAACGGAAGATTTATGGAAGGCTCTTAAAGAAGCTAATTACCCGAACGCGCTTACTGCGATTGCTATGGGAGCGGATGTAAAAAATTTGGACCCTGCCTTTGGCACTCCGTTGAATCTTGCCTCCTGCTGGGCAGATGCCAATGTGGTGAAAGCATTGATTGATGCCAAGTCGGAAATTGATTTTGTTGCAGCAGCCAATGGCTTTACCCCTTTGATGAATGCTTCATTATGGGGAAATACTGAAGCTGTGAAACTGTTATTGGCAGCGGGTGCAGATATCAAAAAGAAGGACAAATTAGGACAACCTGTATTGGCAAATGCCATGACGAGTGCGAAATTAGAAATCATAAAACTATTGGTGGATGCGGGTGCCGATGCCAACGAATCCTACCAGGTTAATAAGATAGATTTAAAGCCGCTCAATACCTTGTTGGGAACTAAAACACCTCAAGAAAAACTCGTTTATCTAAAGACAGTGGCTACTGGTCTCTCAAAATTAGGTGTTACTTTTCCTCCCCGATTAGCCGATGCCAAGGAAAATGATTATAGCACTTTGGAAGACCTTACGAAATTTATTTTGGAGCATGGAGCAGATCCTAATTTGGCGGTTAAAGGAACCTGGGGATGCATCCTGAACCAGGCATGTGAGTTTGGCAAGACAGGAGTAGTGAAAGCTTTGATAGAAGGAAAAGCGAACGTAAATATGACTGCCGAATATTTTAAAAGAACACCATTATATATGGCTTGCTCGAAAGGACACGCAGATATTGTGCAACTATTGGTGGATGCTAAAGCAAATATGAACGCCCTAACCGAAATTCACATAGATAAGATTTGGATTAAAATAACACCTGTGATGATGGCATCTATGTTTGGATATAATGATTGTGTTGAAATACTTTGTAAAGCAGGTGCAGATATTAATTATGTTTCGGTAAAAGTGGAACACACCAGCGAAATGGAAGGAGAAACTAAGTATTGGGTAAAAACAACGTATAAAGAGACGGCTCTTTCTTTGGCAGATGCTAATAAACATCCAGACACAGTTACATTGCTTAAAAAATATGGCGGACAGTTCGCCAAAGATGTCAAGAAGAAATAAGCGAATGGGGCCTAATAACCTTTGAACTTTGGAAACTTAATGGGATTATTTCGGAATCTCAATGAAAAAGGGGAACTAATAGTTCCCCTTTTTTTTATGCACCCTTCTTCCCCTTCAAAAAGGGATTTGGCATAGGGTATTAAGCCTTCTTTTTCTTCTTTGGTGCAACCGCCTTGGCAGCCTTTTGGTTCGCCGTCCCGACAAGTTTCGTTGCTTCTTCCAAATCCTTTTGAGCGGCATCGGTGGCGTTAGTCATGTCCGCAGTCCATTGTTGGAGGCTCGCTTTGGAATTGGTGAGGAAGGTCTTATAATTTTCGATTGGGGCTTTCACCTCCTTGTCGGATGTTTTCAGGGTATCAATCTTCGAGACCCAGGCGTTGAATGCTGTGGTACTGTCGGCGAATGATTTTTGGAAATCATCGTAGCTTTTCCAGACATTGGCGAGGTTCGTTTCGTTCGTCGTGGAATTACTTTTGAAGGTATTGAATTTCTCATCTTTCGATTTTCCAATCTTCTTCATGATCTTGGCATCGGCTTTCATAATTCGTTCTTTATTGAACTTCACCGAGTCACCAAAGCTGGTCAGATCAGAGGAAAACAAAGCCCAGTCGTTCTTCACCTGATTAAATTCTTCCTTCATTTTCTCACTCATTTTCGATTTACAAGAAGTCAAGCCCAGCGCGAGAATCAAGGCGACCATTACAAGGGTATTATTTTTCATATTTAATATATTTTTATTGGATGTAAAATTATAGAAACGGAGTGGATGGAAAACAGGCATCGGGAATTATTTATGAACAATGGAACGTGGATAAAGTTTAATGATATTTTAATCCAAAAACTCCATTTCCAATCCATCGAAAGCGCAAAAAATATCGGGTGGCAATTCTTCATTGATCGCATCGTGCAGCCCCAACTGATGCGAGATGTGAGTAAGGTATGCCATCTTCGGTTTTAATTCTTGGATAAGGGTTATCGCTTCCTCCATCGTAAAGTGGGAGATATGTTTTTCCTTTCTCAACGCGTTCAAGATAAGGGTTTTGGTACCTATCACCTTTTCCTTTTCTTTCGGAGCAATAAAATTGGCATCAGTGATGTACGTAAAGTCCTTAATCCGAAAGCCGAGAACAGGAAGTTTATAGTGCATCACCTCTATCGGAATAAATTCCAAACCCACTATCGTAAAGGGCTTATCATTCGCAATGGTATGAAGCTCCACCTCCGGAATACCTGGATATTTAATGCCTGAAAAGACGTATTCATACTCTCGTTTCAAAGCCGATTGCACATGCAAGGTAGAATAGATCGGTATCTTCATGCCCATCTTATAATTAAAGGCACGAATATCATCCAGCCCTGCGATATGATCTTTATGTTCGTGGGTTAATATCAGGGCATCGAGGCTTTGCACGTTTGCACGAAGCATTTGATAGCGAAAATCTGGACCAGCATCAATAACAATAACCTTACCTTCATGCTCGATAAGAACCGATGTCCGCAGTCGTTTATCTTTTGGGTTTGAAGATTGGCAAACCGCACAGTCACAGGCAATGACAGGCACTCCTTGCGAAGTTCCGCTTCCAAGAATCGTAACCTTCACAGTTTGATTTCCTGTTGTTGGAGTTGATGCAAGAATTCGGTGTTCTTATCATCCAATAATTGCTCGTTGAATTCCAGTTGCGCCACGATTTCAACCAGAATATTTATCTTGGTATCTACCGATGCGAATTTGTTCACCACTATTACCTTCGATTGTTCCAAAATACAGTAGCCGGATTTGAAATTCCCTTTCTCATACCGCAGCCGGAAGCCCCCTTGTTCGTAAAGGTTCTCCACTTTGGTCAGGAATTGCTTGGTATAACTTAATGTCATGCTATGAAGTATTAAAAAGGTGCTCTCAAGGCTTTTTATCCTTATACGAAACGACTGCAAGCATATTCCCATCATGGCTTATTGCCAGGCGATAAAAATCTTTTATCCCTAAAGA
Organism: uncultured Bacteroidota bacterium; assembly: GCA_903844645.1. Lineage (GTDB taxonomy): Bacteria > Bacteroidota > Bacteroidia > AKYH767-A > JABDAW01 > JABDAW01. Next base: position 34,341 of record CAIMUP010000067.1, on the reverse strand, counting down.
AGTAAAATCCGCAATCTGTTCCCATTCGGTATCCACATAAGGCTCGTAACGATACAACTTATTGTTCTTTCCCATCAGCAAAACACCGTCCGGTGTCCATACATAATCTTCGCTGCCCACCAGCGTATTGACGATAACACTGATAGCATTCGTTTTCAAATCCAGCTCCATTATTTTCCATCCTTTTACGGAATCTTTATCCACAAAACTGATTGAATTCTTATCCGGAATACGATGAATACACCGCCCTACATTCTTTGCCATCACATCTGCCCGACCGGTTCGCAGGTCAGCAATTTCTAACGACGGCGGCTCGGTTAATTTCAGCAGGGCGAGGGTATTTTTATTCTCCCAACAATAATATCCTATCGAATCAACCTTAGGTAATAACAGTTGCGGCGTGGAATCTTTCGTACTAAAATTATATCGCCACAACCGTTGCACCGAATCCTTCTCGACCATCACTACGGAATACCCTTTTCCTCCCGGAATTATCTGCGGAGAATACTCGCTCGTAGCCGTTTTAGTAAGGCGTGCCGTAGCCTTCGTAAAAATTATATATTCATAAATATCTGCCTGCCCGTCATCATGAATCGAAGTGTATAAAACCCCCGATCCGTCCGGCAAAAACTCGGGTTGGTTATCATACCCGACTCGGTCTGTAATGTTAATGGCATCGGATGCCGTGAAACCGTCTTTATTAGCACGGATATTCATCAAATAAATATCCGTATCCGGCAATTTTGTCTGCGCACTCACGCCATTCATCAGCGTTGTGGCGAGTAATACAATCAGGTAAATTCTTTTCATCGTTTTAGTATTGGTTTTTGTTTATTTTGGATGTGGCAAAAGTAGCTTTTTTTTGATAAATCAAAGCAGACCACGAAATTTCTGCCGGCAATCCGCGGCATTCCTCTTATCAAATAGAAAGGATGCCTGCTACAAGGATATTATCAGCCTTTAAGCCTCTTATGACCTCCGCGAAGCGACAAAAAATCGCGTTGCAAAGTCTCATTTAGGGTGTGTTTTGTCTCATTTAGGATGAGTTTTGTCTCATTTAGGGAGTGAAAAGTCTTATTTAGGGAGCGTTTAGTCTTATTCAGGGAGTGAAAAGTCTTATTCAGGGAGTGTTTAGTCTTACTTTAAGGAGGAAAAGTCATACTTTGCGGAGGAATTTTGGAGGTTTAGAGATGCTTTTTTAAGATTTGGGGATGTTATTAAAGATACCAAAGAAGGCATTCCGAATGCTGCCGAATATAATACCGATTCGTTTGCTATATTTGCAGCCTTATAAGATAAAAATAAAGACTATGAACTTTGAATTAAACGAAGAGCACCTGATGATACAAAAAGCAGCGCGGGATTTTGCTCAAACCGAGCTGTTGCCTGGCGTTATCGAGCGCGATGAACATCAAAAATTCCCTGCCGAACAAATTAAGAAGTTAGGTGAGCTTGGTTTCTTAGGGATGATGGTCGCTCCCGAGTATGGCGGTGGCGGGATGGACTGCATTTCGTATGTCTTGGCGATGGAAGAAATATCGAAGGTGGATGCATCTGCATCGGTAGTGATGTCGGTCAATAATTCACTGGTATGCTGGGGCTTGGAGACGTTTGCTAATGAAGCGCAGAAGCAGAAATATTTGATTCCGCTGGCTAAAGGAGAGATTATCGGGGCATTTTGTTTGTCGGAGCCAGAAGCCGGTTCAGATGCGACTTCGCAACGCACCACTGCTGTGGATATGGGGGATTATTATCTGCTGAATGGCACGAAGAATTGGATAACGAATGGTAATACGGCATCTGTTTATCTCGTCATGGCACAAACCGATGTTAGTAAAGGGCATAAAGGCATCAATGCCCTGATAGTAGAGAAAGGAATGGAGGGCTTCGTTGTCGGACCGAAGGAAAATAAAATGGGGATACGCGGGTCGGACACGCATTCGCTGATGTTTACCGATGTGAAAGTGCCAAAAGAAAACAGGATTGGGGAAGATGGTTTCGGTTTTAAGTTCGCAATGAAAACTTTGTCTGGCGGAAGGATTGGTATTGCTTCGCAAGCCCTTGGTATTGCTTCAGGAGCGTATGAATTGGCAGTGAAATATGCAAAACAACGGAAGGCATTCGGAACAGAGATTGCGAATCATCAGGCAATACAGTTTAAACTCGCAGATATGGCTACGGAAATAGAAGCGGCACGGCTGTTATGCCTCAAAGCGGCGTGGTTAAAGGACCAACATCTGGATTATGATCTTGCAAGCTCTATGGCGAAACTCTTTTCATCGAAAGTAGCGATGGATACCACGATAGAAGCCGTACAGGTGCATGGCGGATATGGGTATGTAAAGGAGTTTCATGTCGAACGGCTGATGCGCGATGCAAAGATAACGCAGCTTTATGAAGGTACGTCGGAGATTCAGAAGATTGTGATTTCACGATTCATCCTGAAGGGGTAATTGATTAGCTATTTAATAAGATTTTCTTCCATGAACAAGGTTGCAATTTCAATTTTAGTAGTTATTTTGGGTTTATATGCCTGTACTCCGAGCCGTAAGGTGGTTTATTTTCAGGAAAATAAGCTGCATGGCAAAGATTCGGTGAAGAATAAAGTAGCCTTAGATAGTGCTAAGATCAAATCGTTTGGCGATACGGCGAAGAATCTTTTTGAATTGAAGATTTATCCGAGTGCTATCCTTGCTATTACGGTATTTACGGTTAACTCGGAGGCTGTGGCTTACTTTACGCCGATAGGACCTATCCCCGCAGACCCACGATCAGGCTATGAGCGGGGCTTTGTAGTAGATGTGAATGGATATGTCAATGTTCCACTGATAGGATCTGTTAAATTATCGGATATGACCCTTATTCAGGCGCAAGATACCCTGAAGGAACGCTTAAAAAATTACATTCAGGAGGCGATAGTTTCGGTAAAGATATTAAGTTTTAAATTTGTTGTACTGGGAGAAGTAAATAAGCCCGGACAATACTTCGTAAATCAGGAGAAAATCACGATACCAGAGGCATTAGGTGTTGCTGGCGACCTGACGGCTTATGGTCGCAGAACGAATATTAAATTAATCAGGAGGATAGGTACGAATCCGGTTATAATTAATATTGATTTAACGACCATGCAAGCCCTTTCGCCGGAATATGCTTACCTATACCCGGATGATGTTCTATATATCGAGCCGGTAAAGCGGAAAAACTTCCTGACAGAGGCTCCAGTTATTTCGATATTTACATCTGTGGTGTCGGCAGGCATTGTTTTATTGAGCTTTTTACTGACTAAAAGGTAATTAATTTCTATGGAGGATAATCTTATTCAGGCAAAGCCTTCTGGTGTTGAGGAGATAGATATTAAATCGCTCATTGGGCAGTTTAAACAGAAGTGGCATTACTTTTTAATATCCTTTGTGTTCTTTATTCTTGCGGCTTTCATCTATATGAAAATTACCTTGCCGGTTTATGAAGCATCCTCGAGTATCTTAATCAAGGCTCCGCAGGTAGATCCTACGCAGCAGGGCTTACAAAATGTCGTTTCCGGGGATTTCTTTGGCAGCCCAAGTACCATCTCTACTGAAATAGGGATTATAAATTCAAGAACTATCATTGGCGAAGCTATCAAACAACTTAACTTAGGCGTTTCGTATTTCGCGGCAAGGAATTTTATTTCATACCCTCTCTACAAAGAGAATATTCCTTTCCGAGTTACTGTGAATTCCATTAAGCAACCAGTTCGGGATAGCAAATTTAGTTTGGAATTGATTGATGAGAACACCTTTGAACTTGGTGTGAACATTGATAAACCCAATCTTCCGAACTTTGAATACAATAAGATTCATAAATTCGGTGAGAGGATAGTTTGTCCACAATTTTCAATTACGATAAACAGGGTTGATACGGTGAAAATGGTAGAAGAAAAATTTAAATTCGTCATCAACGATACCAACACCATTATTTCAAATTATTTAATGGAGATTACGGTGGCTTCACTCAACAAGGATGCGAACATTGCCATCCTGACGATGGATGATAACATTCCGGAAAGAGCTATTGATTTCCTGAATGCGATGAGTCATGCGTATCTGAATGCTGATGTGAGAGACAAAACCCAAACCGCCAACCTTACTATTCAATTTGTGGAAGACCAATTGAAAAATACCAGCCAGACATTAAGCGATGTAGAGAACGAACTGCAAGCATTCAAAGAGCAAAAAGGAATTGTGGATATTAATTCGGAAGAGCAGTCGGGCTTGGACAGAATAACCGCGTTGGATGAAGATAAAGCCAAACTTACGATCGAATTGAAATCGCTCGATTACATCTACGACTACGTTACCAAAAATAAAAACCTCGTCAACTTGGCTCCCGCAGTCTATGGAACCGATGATGCCTTGCTGATTACCTTGATCGAGAAGTTGCAGGAACTGCAGTCTAAGAAAAAAAGCCTTTCGTTCGGGACGAAGATAAAAACCCCGCTCATCGAGAATATAGACAGCCAGATTGAAGACACCAAAAATTCGCTCATAGAAAATTTAAAAATCATCAGGAATAAACTGAAGGTCGCCATCAGCGAACAAGTTTCGCAGATTGGGGAATACGAGAACAGTTTCAAGAAAATCCCTGCCATCGAAAAGCAATTGGTTACGATTCAAAGAAAGTTCGACGTGAACCAAAACATTTACGTCTTCCTGCTCCAAAAGAAAGCCGAGACTTCTATCGCCAAGGCGACCGTTATTTCGGATAATAAAGTCTTGGATTCAGCAACATCGGATATTAATCGCCCGGTAGCTCCCAAGAAAACGATTGTCGCAGTACTTACCCTGCTTTTTTCGGTGTTGGTTCCGTTGATGATTATTATTCTGAAAACCTTTTTCACGACGACCATCCACAACAGAGATGAACTCGCGAACGCGACCAAAATTCCGTTGATAGGCGTTATCGGGCATCTCGACAAAGCGAACAATCTCGTCGTCCTTCAGAAGCCCAAGTCCTCCATTTCCGAGGCGTTCCGCTCCGTTCGGACCAATCTCCAATTCTTTGCTAACAACGAAAAAAAGAAAGTTATCCTCATCACCTCTTCGGTCGGGGGCGAGGGAAAATCATTCTGTTCGCTGAACCTCGCGTCCTCCCTCGCGATACAAAATAACAAGGTCATTCTCCTCGGGATGGACTTGCGTAAGCCGAAATTATTCCAAGATTTCGAGTTGGATAATTCGTTCGGCATCAGCTCCTATCTTATAGGGCAAAGTACGATGGAACAAATTATTCAAAAGACCTTCCTCGACAGCCTCGATATTATTTCTGCCGGTCCGATTCCGCCCAATCCTTCCGAATTAATCTCGAAGCCCGAGCTACTCGCCTTGATTGATGAATTAAAAAAGAGCTACGACTACATCGTGATAGATACCCCGCCGCTCGGCATCGTGGCGGATGCCCTTATCCTCATGAAAATTTCGGATATTAATGTTTACATCGTTCGCGAGGGCTATACCCGCAAGGAATATTTGGGCACGATCAACGAATTATACCGCGAAGGAAAAATTAAAAATGTCAGCGTTTTATTAAACGATACCGGCATCAATGCCAAGTACGGTTATGGCTATAAATATGGCTATACCTACGGCGGCGGCTACGGTTATGGCTACGGATACGGCTACGGATATGGCTACGGATATGGTTATTACGAAGAGGAAACGAAGCGCAAGAAGCCGCTCCTTCGCCGTATTTTCGGATTCGGGAAGAAGAAGAAAAAGAAGAGCGACGATTAAGATTTTTTGTCCTTCTACGATGAATTTTCTCTTATCAAATACCAGTTCTCCCAATTTCAAACTGAAATTTCTCCAATTATTATGCTCCATAATAACTTTATTATGCTCCATAATAACTCTAATATGCTCCAAAATAAACTTCCTACGCTCCCCAGGAACTTTATTATACTCTATAATAAACTTCATAAGCTCCCCAGAAACATTAATATGCTCCATAATAAACTTCATAAGCTCCCCAGAAACATTAATATGCTCCATAATAAACTTCCTAAGTTCCACAGTAGAACTACTCCAGACCGCAGAAAGTCCATTTTGGGATTATAAAAGGAATTAAAGATGGTTTTGCATAATAAATTAAGTAAAGAGGAATTAAAAAAGAAGCTCGCGGAGGAGGATTTCAAACGCATTACGCTGTCGTTTTATCGGTATGTAATGATCGAAAATCCGAATGCGTTTCGCGATTTGTTGTATCAGGCATGGGCAGAATTGAAGGTGTTGGGGCGGATTTATCTTGCCCATGAAGGAATTAATGCGCAACTAAGTGTGCCTGAATTTAATTTTGAGGCATTCAAAAAGCAGCTTTATGAAATCGCATTATTTAATAATGTCCCCTTCAAAATCGCTGTCGAAGACGATGGTAAATCGTTTTATAAATTGATTGTTCGGGAGAAAAGCAAAATCGTTGCCGATGGTTTGAACGACGCCGCCTTCGATGTAACCAATGTCGGCAAACACCTCACCGCCAAAGAATTCAATGAAGCCATCGCCGACCCCGACACCGTTTTGGTGGACATGCGGAATCATTACGAAAGCGAAGTCGGCAAATTCGAGGGAGCCATCTGCCCCGATGCCGATACTTTCAAGGAAGAACTGCCGATGGTTTTGGATTTAATTCAGGATAAAAAGGATAAAAAGCTGGTGCTTTATTGTACCGGCGGCATCCGCTGCGAAAAGGCGAGTGCTTATTTCAAGCATCACGGTTTTCAGGATGTCAACCAGCTTTATGGCGGCATTATTGACTATGTCCGGCAGGTAAAAGCAGAGGGTTTGGAGACGAAATTCGTGGGCAAGAACTTTGTTTTCGATTCCCGAATGGGCGAACGGATCAGTGAAGAAGTCATCAGCGTTTGCCATCAGTGCGGCAACAAATCAGACAGGAATGTGAACTGCGCCAACGACGATTGCCACCTTCTTTTTATCCAATGCGAAGCCTGCGGCGAGAAATTAGAAGGCTGCTGCACGCCCGAATGTCAAGAAATAATTCATCTCCCCCTCGAAGAACAACGCTTGCGCCGAAAAGGACAGCGAAAAGAGAATGCTCATGCCGTTTATAAAAGCCGTCTGCGTCCCAATCTTCGGGAATTAATCTTGAAAGGGGAGATTAATTTAGGACGGAAGGATTAATATCCTCTAAAAGTTTTTATAGACCACAAAAATCGAAATCAGGAACATCACCACACCGATTATCCGGAGGTATAAACTTGTTTTCGGATAGAGATACAGCTTGGAAATTTTGGCTTTGATCGGGATATTTAATTTTTGGATGATGACAAGCGAACAACAAACGCCAAGTAAGCTGCCAGCAAGGATGTCGCCAAGGAAATGTACCCCAAGATATACCCGAGTGTAGATAATCATGACCGAAAAGATACCTAATGCGAGGAGAAAGATTTTACTTTTGTTCCGGTACGCAAACGCGACAATCGTAAAGACGCAAGCAATCGTGGTACTATGCCCGGACGGGAACGTATTATCTAATAAAACATAGCTGCGAAACATGTGGATAGGCAAATGCAAGGGTTCTAAAACAATGATTGGGCGGCTCCAATTGCTGAAGAAATAGTTTTTCAGTATTTGCACCATCAAGCCGGAGGTGATGACCGAAATAATAGCGCAAATAAGCAGGTCTATTTTGTCTTTCGTCCATAAAATGGCAAGGATAGAAAGCACCATCAACCCATTGCCTATATGGGTGATGAGATAGATCGGGAAATCAAGAGAAGTAATGAAATGACCGTTCAACATCAGGAAACTTCCTTTGTATCCCTTGAGGCATAGCAGCACAATTCCGAGTATCCAGAAGAGAATAATGGGAATGAAAAACCAACTAAAATTTGTTTTCGCGGAGAGGCTGTTATTTAATTCCTTCACTACTATTAATTCAGCTTCTTTATTAAAATACTTCGCCCTCTTGCGCAATGTGAAAACCATTTTTCTCAACCTCCTTTTGTTCCTTGCTCCCTTTGATCAAAGCAGGGTTCGTATGGTTAAGATGGATGAAATGAATCTTCCCTTTATCAGCAGAAGAAAGGTCTTTAAACAGGGTCATGCTTTCTTCAATGAAAGGATGCGGAATCTGGCTCATGTCCCTTCCTTCTATTTCTCCATTCTTATAAAAGGTTCCATCCAGAAAAAGAAGGTCATTGTCCTTAACCAATTGGATAATGTCTTTATCCCACTTCTGCCATTTATTAATATCAGGAATAAAGATGATATTCTTTCCGGAATAAGAGATTTTATAACCCACTGTCCTACTAAATTCATCGCGATGCGGCACAAAAAAAGGAGTAACGGATATTCTGTCATTCAAAGCAAAAGGTTCTCCGGTAGTAAGCGACATAAGCCCTATGTTATGCAGCTTTTGCAATTGCGACCAGGGACCATTTTGCTCAAGATATTCATAAAAATCAAGAGAAAGATACACTTGAATATTCTTAGTATTCATAGCCTCTTTGCCAAGATACATCAAGCCCGCATAATGCCCGATATGGGCATCAGTCAAGAGAATTCCATCCAAGAGAGTGGTGTCTTGTGGAGGATATAAGTTGTTAAGGTCATGCAACTGCGCGGTAAAATCAGGAGTACAATCGAACACATAACGCTGCTTGGACACAGGGTCTATTAATCCAAGGGAAGACACATAATGCTTCTTTTCCTTCCCTTTATAATACTTCTGACAACACTCCTTTTCGCAGCCAGGGTGTGGGTATCCGCCATCCTGAACAGTGCCAAGAACCACTATGTACGGGGCATTGGAGTCTTGCCCATTGGAGAGTAAAGAAAAGGAAATCAAAAGAATCAGAATCAGAAATCGCTTAGTCATAAGATAAGTATTAAGGCGGCAAAAGTAACATCTTTCCGATTTCTTTTTAGGGCTTATTAAAGAATTATTATTTTTGCCCCATGAAAAGTTTGATTAAGTTGACAGTGTTGAGTAGTTTCGTTGCGGTTCTGTTCTCTTGCAATAATGCCGAGAAGAAAACCAATACGGATAATAGAACCATGGCTAAGTTCCCTGAAAAGGAGAAGATGATTTTACTCACTGACCGCCCTCCGCAATTGGAAACGCCGCTACATGTTTTTCGTCAGGACTTTACTCCCAACGAATCCTTTTTTGTTCGGTGGCATCTCTCTGGTATCCTTACCCAGATTGACATGGATACCTTTCGGCTGGAGGTTGCGGGTGAGGTAAATACTACTCTTAAATTATCCATGAATGATCTTAAAACGAAGTTCAAACCATACTCTATTGCCGCGGTCTGTCAGTGTTCCGGTAATTCACGAAAGCTATTTAATCCTAAAGTTCCCGGTGGGCAATTTACCAATGGTGCCATGGGTAATGCCCTATGGAAAGGCGTTAAGGTCAACGATATTTTGGAGATTGCGGGGATTAAAAAGGAAGCCGTAGATATTACTTTCGATGGCTTGGATGATGCCCCGTTTCCAGGCGTTCCCGACTTTATTAAGTCCCTTGATGTTGCCCATGCGATGGATGGTGAAGTGATGATTGCCTATCAGATGAACGGTCAGGATATTCCTATGCTCAATGGCTTCCCACTGAAGCTGGTAGTACCCGGATGGTATGCCACTTACTGGGTTGGCTCGCTGCATAAGATAGAGGTTCTCGATCATCCGTACGAAGGTTTTTGGATGAAGAAAGCGTATCTTATCCCCAATAATCCTACCGCGAACGAATCCCCGAAAGACCTTTCTAAAGACATGGTTCCGATTAATAAATTAAGCCTTCGGTCTATCTTTGTGGAGCCGGAACCGGATACCATTCTTCAGCATGGAAAGAAGGCTTTGATAGAAGGACTTGCTTTGGATTATGGTGCGGGGATTAAGAGCGTAGAGCTTTCGCTTGATAGCGGAAAGACTTGGTTTGAGGTGAAATTAGATGCTGATCTCGGCAAGTATTCCTGGCGACGGTGGCGGTACGATTGGACTCCCGAAAAGAAAGGCGTTTATCATCTTAAAGTGAAGGCGACGAACAACGATGGTATTACGCAAAGCACCGCACAGTGGAATCGGAGCGGCTATCAGCGGAATGTTATTGAAGAATTGGATGTTACAGTTGATTAAAATATAGGCGATGAAAAAGATCTTAATCCTCATCAACGGACTCCTGATTCTTCTTTCCTTTTCTTGTAATACAAAGAAGGAACAGACCCCGATTAATACCAAAAGCGATACCTTAAATTCCGTTCATTCCATAACATTACAGCGAATGGAACCTTACTTCCTCGAGCAGGAGGGGAGGGATTTATTCCTCCAAAACTGTACTTCCTGCCATACCTCGCGATACATCTTCATGCAGCCCGACTTTCCGCGAAAAACGTGGCAGGCAGAGGTAACAAAGATGATTGAAAAGTTCCATGCCCCCATCGAACCGGATAATGCTAAGAAAATAGTCGATTATCTGACCAAGATTAAGGGTAAATAAGGAAGCGAGATTCCAATTATTAAATTAAAAAGGAAGGAAGCCGCCCAACAATACTCCCTTTTCCAAAGCCTTTTCCTTCATAATATTGACCGATTTAAGAGGTTTATAACGGGAAAAGGGGATATTGTAACAGGATGTACAGATATACTTAGTGAATGTAAAGACTCGATATACGAATGTAACGACTCGATACACGAATGTAAAGACTCGATATACGAATGTAACGACTCGATATACGAATGAAACGACTAGATATACGAATGTAAAGACTCGATACACGAATGTAACGACTCGATATACGAATGTAAAGACTCGATATACGAATGTAAAGACTCGATATACGAATTTAACGACTTAACATACGAATGTAAAGACTTACTAAACGAATGTAAAGACTTACTTAGTAAATGTAAAGACTTCCTTAGTATTTCCCCTTTTCCTATGATTTTAACTTATAAAAGATAAATTATAAGGAAAAGAAAGAATAAAAGGAGTGTTGTTGGGATATGAAAAATGGAGAAAAAGGTTTAATGAATGTTAAACCAACTCCTTGCCTGTCATCTCATCAGGCTGTTTAATGCCCATTAATTTAAGGATCGTTGGGGCAAGATCGCAGAGTTTGCCGTCTTTAATAGAGGAATAATCGGTATCAATCAATATCAAAGGCACAGGATTCGTGGTATGCGCGGTATTCGGCGAACCATCGTCATTAATCTTAAAATCTGCATTGCCATGATCCGAAGTTATGAGGAAAGAATAGCCGTTCCGAAGCCCGGCTTCGACAACTTTTTGGGTACATTGATCAACCGTCTCGACAGCTTCCACAACCGCCTCAAAGCTGCCGGTATGCCCCACCATATCGGCATTCGCAAAGTTCAGACAAACGAAATCTACCTCACCTTTCAGCAACTCTTTCACGATAGCATCGGTAACCTCTGCGGCACTCATCGAGGGCTTCAAATCATATGTCGCAACTTTTGGAGAAGGTATCATAATCCTTTGCTCACCCTCGAAAGGCTGCTCCCTTCCGCCAGAGAAAAAGAAGGTAACATGCGGGTATTTTTCGGTCTCCGAAATCCTTATTTGCTTCTTGTTATTTAATGAAAGAACCTCGCCGAGAGTCTTCTTCAAATCATCCTTTTCAAAGAGAATTTTGATGCCCTGAAAGGAATGATCATAAGGAGTCATCGTGATATAATTTAAAGGAATGGCTTGCATGTCTTGATCAGGAAAATCTTGCTGTGTTAATGCCATCGTAATCTCTCTGCAACGGTCTGTTCTGAAGTTAAAACAGAGGACCACATCGCCCTCTTTAATGGTTGTTAAGGGAACATAATGTTCATCCACAATAACCATCGGTTTAATGAATTCATCTGTGATATTATTATCGTAAGAATTTTGGATGGCAGATGCGGCATCCCTGTATTCATCACCCTTTCCATGCACCATTAAATCATAAGCAATCTTAATCCGCTCCCATCTTTTATCTCTATCCATAGCATAATACCTACCGACAACAGATGCAATCTTACCAACACTATTCTTGATGTTATCCTCTAAGTATTTAATGTAATGAATACCCCCTTTCGGGTCTGTATCACGACCATCGGTGAAGGCATGGATGAATACGTTTTCATCCAAACCATTCGCTTTCGCAAGTTTGCAAAGCCCTATCAAATGATCGACATGAGAATGCACTCCTCCATCAGAAACCAAGCCTATAAAGTGAACTGCTTTCTTATTCTCTTTAGCATACTTGAATGCCTCAAGAAGCACGGGATTAGTATCAATGGTCTGGGTCTTTATAGCTTTATTTATCTTCACTAAATCTTGATAAACAATGCGACCTGCACCGATATTCAAGTGTCCTACTTCCGAATTTCCCATCTGCCCATCAGGCAAGCCGACATCCTCTCCCGAAGCGAGTAATTGCGAATGAGGATACTGCTTCATCATCGAATCAAAGAAGGGAGTATCGGCTTTAGTGATGGCATTGGCGGGGCTTTCAGGGGCTATTCCCCAACCATCCATGATAATGAGGACTACTTTTTTATTGTTATTCATCTTTGTTTTTATTGCGCTGCAAAGATAGCAAACCTCGCGGGCTTCATAAGGAGTATCCTCATTAGTATGCACAAATTGTTTCCTATCTTTGCCGCCAAATAAATAAACTTATTGCATGAATCCGAAGGTAGATTGGTATTTTATCAAAGAAAAGAAGTGGCACGAAGAGGTAGCGTTGTTACGCGAAATAGTTCTGGATTGTAAGCTCACGGAGGAGCTGAAATGGGGCTGTCCTTGCTACACTTTAGCCGGAGGCAATGTCGTTTTGATACATGTGTTTAAGCACTATTGCGCACTTTTGTTTTTCCAGGGTGCTTTGCTGGGCGATAGCGATGGAATTCTTATCCAACAAACGAAGAATGTGCAGGCAGCGCGGCAGATTCGGTTCACTACTCTCGAGGAAATTAAAGATTTGAAAACCGTTGTGAAGGCTTATATTAAGGAAGCTATCAAATTAGAAAAGGCAGGCGTAAAAGTGGCATTAAAACCAACCTCTGAATACGCCGTTCCCGAAGAATTCCAAAAGAAATTAGATGCCGATGCCGACCTTAAAGCAGCTTTTGAAGCCTTAACACCAGGTCGGCAACGAGGTTATTTGTTCCAATTCTCTCAACCCAAACAATCCAAAACGCGGGAGGCAAGAGTGGCGAAATACATCCCAAAAATCCTTGACGGAAAAGGATTTGATGATTAATCAGAATTATCCTCTTCATCCTTTTATTGCATCCCCAAAAAGGGAATGTCATAAAAGGATGCGGGAATAAACTTTACCAAAGTTCAAAACCTGGTAAAGCCCTTTCTCGAAACAGTGATGTTTTCATAAAACTCGTTGATGTTTTCATCAAACACATACGAGTTTTCATCAAACACGTATGAGTTTTGATCAAACACGTATGAGTTTGGGTCAAACACGTATGAGTTTTGATCAAACACGTATGAGTTTTGATCAAACACGTAAGAGTTTTGGTCAAACTCATACGTGTTTGATCAAAACATCAACGAGTTTTACCAAAACATCATCGTTTCCAGTTTTCAGCCCCCTTTTTACATTGAAGAAAGGATGTATGAAAACCGAACGAGGTGCTCTTCATTTTTGGAAACCTAGGAGTTTTCATGAAATCCCTTGAAGAAAACCGAAAACTCCTAGTAGAAAACCAAAAACTACTAGGAAAACTCCTCGGACTCCTAGTAGAAAACCAAAAACTACTAGGAAAATTCTTCAAACTCCTAGGAGTTTTGCCCAAACACCACCCTTTCCAGTTTCGGACCCTCTTTTTACCTGTAAGAAAGGATGGAAAGGGCAGGAAGAAGCGAATGACCATTACACCTGAAAGGTGATGCTGTCCACGTTCCTTTCATCCTTTTATGATACCGACCTTTTCGGGAGGTGCAATAAAAGGATGATGAATAGGTTTATCCGCGTTATCCTTTCTTATTGATAGTTTTGCAGCGTTAGTATGTAACCACAATTATTGATGAAGAATATAAATTTAGATGCCTCGGATGAGAACCTGACACCCGAAGAAAAGATGATAGAGCAGGTATTACGACCCGCCACTTTCCTTGATTTCACTGGGCAATTCAAGGTGGTGGATAATCTGAAAGTCTTTGTTCAGGCAGCCAAACAACGGTTAGAATCGTTGGATCATGTGTTGCTGCACGGTCCCCCAGGTTTAGGTAAAACAACGCTTGCCAATATCATCGCGAATGAATTGAATGTTGGCATCAGGATCACATCAGGACCAGTGTTAGATAAACCCGGAGACCTTGCCGGCTTGCTCACGAATCTGGAACCTAATGATGTTCTTTTTATTGATGAAATACACCGTCTAAGCCCGATAGTAGAGGAATATCTGTACTCTGCCATGGAAGATTACAAGATAGATATTATGATAGAAACAGGACCCAATGCACGGTCTGTTCAGATTACGATAAACCCTTTCACTTTGATAGGAGCCACAACACGTTCTGGTTTATTAACATCGCCTTTACGAGCACGGTTCGGTATCAATGCCCGTTTGGAATATTATAATGCCGATTTAATCAAGACTATTTTAGTACGTTCGGCAGCTATATTAAAGGTAACCATTGAAGATGAAGCCGCTTTCGAGATAGCACGCAGAAGCCGCGGTACACCCCGAATTGCGAATGCCTTACTTCGTCGTGTTCGCGACTTTGCCCAGATAAAAGGTAATGGTTCTATAGACATGAAAATATCTAAGTATGCACTCGCTGCATTGAATGTAGATGTGCATGGCTTGGATGAAATGGATACACGCATTCTCTCCACCATCATTGATAAATTCAAAGGAGGACCGGTAGGCATCACCACCATCGCAACAGCAGTAGGCGAAGAAGCAGAAACCATTGAAGAAGTTTATGAACCATTCTTAATTCAAGAAGGCTATTTAATGCGTACACCACGAGGAAGGGAGGCTACGGAGTTAGCTTACAAGCACCTCGGCAAGGCTTATGGAACTAAAGGGGGCACGCTGTTTTAGTTTGATGATATAGTTGAGATATACTACTTGAATTAATTAATACCTTCTCCAATTTTATTAACAAACTTTTCCTACTTTTGCCGCTCAAATAATAAGGAAATATGACACCTAAGATAGAAGAGCTAAATAGCATTGCCTCACAAGTGAGGAGAGATATAGTACGGATGGTTCATGCGGTGCAATCAGGGCATCCTGGTGGATCTCTGGGATGTGCCGATTACTTTACAGCAATGTATTTTGAAGTCTTGAGGCACGACCCAAAACACTTCTCAATGGATGGAATCAATGAGGATATTTTCTTCTTATCAAATGGGCATATATCCCCTGTTTGGTATAGTGTTCTTGCTCGTAGTGGTTACTTTGAAGTTAAGGAACTGGCTACCTTTCGTAAATTAAACTCTCGTTTGCAAGGACATCCTGCTACCCATGAAAAACTGCCAGGGATAAGGGTTGCATCTGGCTCTTTAGGGCAAGGTTTATCAGTAGCAATTGGTGCTGCATTGGCGAAGAAATTAAATAAAGATACCCATCTTATATATAGCCTTCATGGCGACGGAGAGATGCAAGAAGGACAGATATGGGAAGCTGCCATGTATGCTTCTGCGAATAAGGTTGATAATCTTATTTCGACTATTGATTATAACGGACAGCAGATAGATGGCGCAACAGATAAAGTCCTGCCAATGGGCGATTTGAAAGCTAAGTGGGATGCCTTTGGATGGAAAACTTTGACCATGGATGGTCGCAACATACAAGAGATTCTGGATACTATGAAAGTAGCTCAATCATTCACTGGGAAAGGACAACCGATTATGATATTAATGACAACCAATATGGGGCAAGGCGTGGACTTCATGATGGGAAGCCACAAGTGGCATGGCATTGCTCCTAATGATGAACAACTTGCCAATGCCCTTTCGCAATTGCCCGAAACTCTTGGCGATTACTAAACCCAACAGGTATTGAAGCAGGTGAATAGTGTAGTGTTTCTTCGTGGTGTTCATGCCTTGGCGATAAATTTTATCCTGCTTATTTTCTTCCTTCTCCCCTATTCTTCTTTTGCACAGCAACCGCCTGCTAAAGCCCCTAAAGAACTCACCCGTATTCTTTTTCTTTACGATTGTTCGGGGAGTATGAATGCAAAATTCCAAACTGCTCCCAAGATGGAGATAGCGAAGAAACTGCTTGGTGAATTATTAGATAGCCTGAAGAAAGTTACGAACCTCGAATTGGCATTGCGATGCTTTGGTCATCAGGTGCCGTGGCCTCCGGGAGATTGCAACGACACTCGCCTTGAAGTACCCTTCGCAAGAAGCAATTCAGATGTTATTAAGAACAGACTGACCAGTATAGAAGCTAAAGGAACGACGCCCATAGCCCAATCGTTGCAAGCCTGTGAAAAGGATTTTCCTGATCTTAATGCAAGGAACATCATTATCCTAATTACGGACGGCATTGAGGAATGCAAGGGCGACCCCTGTGCCGTTTCTTATTCATTACAGAAGAAAGGGATTACCCTAAAACCGTTTGTGATAGGCATTGGTTTGGATGAGAACTTCAGGAAAAGCTTCGAGTGCGTGGGTACGTTCTACGATGCCTCTAATGAAACCGATTTCAAGAATGTTTTGAAGGTGGTGATATCTCAAGTATTAAATACAACGACCTGCCAGGTGAACCTTCTTGACACTTATGGTAAACCGACTGAAACCAATGTGAACATGACCTTCATGAATCGCACTTCGGGGATGGAGAAATACAACTACGTCCACACGATGAACGCAAGAGGCAACCCTGATACCTTGAGGATTGACCCATTGGTTACTTATAATATAAAAGTGCATACCATTCCGCCTGTAGAAAAGGACAGTATCGTGCTGACAGCGGGCAAGCATACCATCATCGGAATAGATGCACCACAAGGCAACCTCTTGTTGAAGTTTCAGGCGGCGAGCGAGTACAATAATCTTAAATGTATCGTTCGGAAATCCAAAGAAATGAACACGCTGAATGTACAGGATTTCAATACGAGCATCAAATACTTGGTAGGCAAGTACGACCTCGAAGTATTGTCGTTGCCGAGGATGAATATCAAGGATGTGGACATCTCGCAGAGCCACACGACCACGGTGCAGATACCCCAATCGGGTTTGGCGACCATCATCGCGAATGCTACGGGATACACAACCCTTTATTCGATAGAAAAAAATGACCTGCAACTTATCTACAACTTTAATGAAAATTCGTTGAAGGAAATGCTGGTATTACTGCCCGGCACATACAAAGTCGTCTATAGGTCTCGGGGGTCGAGGGAGGCGATATACACCGTAGAAAAAACCTTCAAGATAGTGTCTGGCACGTCCATTATTGTCAATTTATTTTGATGCATGTTATCGGGTAAAGAATTAATCATCGCCACCAAACCATTCGCTAAAGAGGACCGACGGAAAAGTTGGTATTATACCCTTTCTACTCTCTTTTTATTAATCATTTTTCTCATAGGAACACATTGGAACATTCACTTCATCGCGAAGCTACTATGCAGCATCCTTGCGGGATTGACGATCGTTCGGTTGTTCGTAATATACCACGATCAGCAACATGCGACGATTCTGAATAAATCAAAAGCCGCCGAGCTGATCTTCACTATCTTCGGGATATACATTTTAGCTCCGCCAAGTATCTGGAAGCGGTCTCACGATTTTCATCACAAGCACAATTCCAAGATGCCGGTGAGCGAAGTCGGGGCGTTCCCAACCTTAACGAAAACGAAGTTCCTCGAATATTCTAAAATGCAACAATTCGCGTACCTCGCGAGCCGTCATCCGCTCACGATTATCTTCGGATACCTTACTATTTTCATGTATTCGCTCACCATTTATTCCTTCCGCAACAGCCCGCGGAAGCATATAGATTGCGGCATTGCGCTGCTGGTGCATTATTCCGCCGCGTTTTGCATTATTTATTTTTGGGGATGGTCTGCCTTCGTTCTAACGTTTTTTATTCCCTTTTTTATTGCTTGCGGAATGGGAGCTTATTTGTTTTATGTGCAGCACAACTTCCCCTCGGTAACCTTCCGCGTTCGGAATGAATGGACTTACGAATATGCGGCTCTCGAGTCATCGAGTTATATGAAAATGGGAGTGGTGATGAGGTGGTTTACCGCCAATATCGGCTACCATCATATCCACCATATCAACGCCAAAATTCCGTTCTACCGCCTGCCCGAAACAATGGCTGCCATTCCGGAATTACAAGCGGCTAAAACGACTTCTTTTGCCCTTCGGGATGTTCTCAACTGCTTCCGGTTGAAGTTTTACGATGCCGAAAAAAACCGGATGGTGGGCATGGAGGGCATTCGGAATTGAGAGGAATTAAATAGGTACTCGTTTCGGGATATTCGGAATGGACGATTTTATTAAAAGTTAATACTTCGCTTCATATCATTGATTCCAAAATAAGAAAACACAAGTTTTCGGTAACTATTATTAATAATAAAATACCAATACCGGTAATACCGATAACTACGGAATATTCCAAAATCCTAAAAAAGCACCCAAAAGGGACTTAGGTTTGACACAAAAACGCGTTTTTCGGCATACCTTGGACTAACGCTCGACACAAAAACGGCTTTTTGGAGCTAACCTGAACTAACGTTCGACACAAAAACAGGATTTTCGAGCTAACCTGAACTAACGTTCGACATAAAAACAGGATTTTCGAGCCTTCGGTAGTTTGCGATGTGGTAACTTTTTGTGGGGTCGTCGCATCATTAATTATCCCTCACAGCCATTTTATTAAAATACCGAACCCATTCCATAACCCCGCGAATAAAATTTTTCTTCCATACCGCCCTTCAATTCATGATGAATAATTTGACAAAAATTTTGTAATTTTACGCCTTCATAATACACCGAAATTTTTAATCTCATGAAGAATTTAATCCCCCGAAACGCCCTCCGATTCACCGTTGCCCTCGTCCTCACTTTTCTCTTTTTATTAATTAATAAAAACTCGCATGCCCAGCAAGGCGAATGGACCTGGATGGCGGGAAATAACTTCCCCAACGGAGCCGCAAATTACGGTACACAAGGAATTTTTGCCCCCACGAATACGCCCCAAGCCCTTTTCGAGGCTTGCGAATGGACCGATAAAACGGGGAAATTCTGGATGTTCGGCGGCTTAGATCAAAATGGAGAGATGCTGCAAGACCTCTGGGAATTCGATCCCTACACCGCACAATGGGCATGGATAAAGGGTCCGGGCATCACGAACCAAGTAGGTAATTACGGAATTTCAGGCGTTCCCTCACCCTCCAATATTCCCGGCTGCCGCAGTTTTGGTGCTGCCACTTGGGTGGATACCGCTGGCGATTTATGGCTCTTTGGCGGCGATGGAAGATCGAGCTCGACATGGGGCAATATGAATGATTTATGGCGATTTCATATCGCTACGCTCGAGTGGACCTGGATGGGTGGAGCCGACACCGCGAACGACCCGGGCAGTTACGGAACCCGCTTGATTCCTGCCACCACCAACCTGCCGCCAAAACGCAGCAACACGAATGCCGCATGGGCAGATGATACGTATTTATATCTTTTCGGAGGAGCCATCTCGAATTCGCCGAACAATTATTCCGATCTTTGGCGGTACGATATAGGGAACAATATCTGGACTTGGATGAAGGGATCAAACGGGTACAATCAGAGTGCTAACTACGGTGTTCGCGGGCTTCCCGACAGTGCCAATCATCCCTCTGCACGGATGGTTTGGACGAAGTGGAAGGATCATTCAGGTAACTTTTATTTCTATGGAGGAGCCAAGGGGTTGAATGTGTATCTCAACGACCTTTGGCGGTACAATTCCTTAGCCAATGAATGGACTTGGATCAGCGGTGCGAATGTCGCAAATGATACATCCAAGAGCAGCGGACAATGCCTCACCTCCCCTACCGATGCCCCTGCCGCTCGTTACGAAAGCCGTGCATGTTGGATAAGACCTTGTGATAACTTTGAACTTTTTGGAGGCATTGATACCGGTGGAGCCTCCGGTAGCTACAACGATTTGTGGAACTACAGCGTTACCAACGACCGCTGGACTTTAATCAATGGCAACCTGCATTCCGGATTGCCCGGGGCTTACGGAACTAAAGGCGTTTCGTCGTCAGGGAATCTCCCGCCGCGCCGCTATGGAGCCATCAGTTGGAAGGATACATCGGGCTACCTCTGGATGTTTGGTGGGGAGCAATCTCCAATAGCCCTTTGGAACAATATGTGGCGGTTCGTGCCTGATACCCTGTGCCCTTTTATTCCGAGTACGAATGTTGTGAGTTCCTTTGTGGATACCCCAAAGACGGCTTGCGACAGCATCCATGTGTATTTCAGCAACACCTCGAATAATGCGTCATACTTTTATTGGAATTTCGGGGATGGCAACGGTACTTCCATCGTCAATCCGAACCATGTGTACAACGCCCCCGGAACTTATTATGTTACGTTAGTCGCCATGCCCAGTTGTGGTGGAAACCCAGATACCGCAAGGGATACCATCATCGTTTATGCCCTGCCTACACCCGTCATTGCCCCTACGGCAGATACCATTTGCTTTTATGATTCGGTAACTTTTAATGCAGGGGTCTATTCCTTTTATAACTGGACAGGCGGAGCGACTACTCAAACGCTTACCGTCAGAAATTCAGGCATCTATGCCGTTACCGTAACCAATGCAAATGGTTGTACGAACATCGCTACCCGCTCTGTTTATGTGATACCGATGCCTACGCCGATCAGCAGTTTTACCTGCGATTCCGCCTCCTTCGGTTGTGCTCCTTTGACTTCCAAATTTGTTAATCACAGCAGCAACGCGACCTCCTATATCTGGCACTTTGGCGATGGCAGCATTGACACTGCGAGGAATCCGTATCATACCTATACCTCCACTGATTCTAATATCTACACTGTCTATCTCGTGGCGATAAATACCGGTCCTTGCGGGGTCTTCAGGGATACATCGTTTCAGAATAATTTAATTTGGCTGAACATCAACAACCCCGTGGCTGCCTTCACGAGTAATTATAGTATCCCTATTTATGCTGGCGATTCCATTCGCTTCCGCGATGAAAGTACGGATGCGTATTCCGTAATTTCCGCCTGGCATTGGACCTTTGGCGACACTTCCAATTCTAATTTTATGAATCCCATTCACTCCTGGGATGTCCCTGGATTATACAAAGTAGAATTAACCGTTACCGATTACAAGGGCTGCCGCGATTCGACATTTTATAAATACATCGAAGTCATCGAAGGCTTGGTGGACATCCCAAATACCTTCACTCCGAACAACGATGGCTACAATGATTTCTTCGAGATACGAGCCAGCGGAATGGAGGTCTATCACCTCGAAATTTTCAATCGCTGGGGCATGATAAAATTCCAGACTACGGGCAATCACATCCTCTGGGATGGCTACGACCAAGCCGGCATTCAATGCCCCGATGGCACCTATTATTACACCCTGAAAGCAACCGGAGAATCCGGCAAAGACTTCAGCAAGGCAGGCTATATTTTACTGTTGCGCTAATCCGAAAGCCAATTAATTAGTAATTCCTCATCGTTTTATTGTTGCTCCCCAAGAAGGTCGCAATCATAAAACGATGAAAGAAAAAATTATCGAACGCATCCTTAGGTTTTGACAGCTATTATATTAAACCTGAAAGGAGAAAAACCTTTCATTTCGTAAAACGGGATCTCATTTCTTAAAACGGGATCTCATTTCATAAAACGGGATCTCGTTTCGTAAAACGGAGTCTCGTTTCTGTTTTTATTAACTAAGACCCGATAGGTAATCTTGTCCGGCAGGAAGCTACTCCATTATATATGGGGACATTTTTAAACCGTCAAATGTTTGTTTTGTTTGATTTGATAGTTTTTTTTGTAATTTTGGCGGGATGAAAAAGAGTAATTATGCAGTATTGCAAACTTAAAACATTGTGCAAGTAATAAACAAAATAAAAACCTACCTGAATGCAAAACGAGAAAGGAGGTTCTGGAGAAGACCTGATGTGTATCTTGCTGCATTACTTTTTGACGGAGGCGACCAAGTTTACGGTGAAGTTAAAGGCAATCTTGCTCTGCTTGATGGAATTCCCAAACCAGAGACGGGTTATTTTTACAAAGATGTTGTTCGTGTCATTGGACCAACAGGTAAACAGCTTTTTAGAGACGAAGATATTTCAGAATATAAAGTTGTGGGAGTTCATAAAAAGTCCAACTGTCCGACATTTAGTTTTAGCGCAATACTACCCCTTTCTAAAGATTACTTTCATCTTCAAGACGAATTTAAAGTTAAAGGAGAAAAGCTAAGAGTGCATTTTCCTTGGACATCAGTTGGTAGTTCTACTGAATGGAAACATGGTTACTGCACAGCAGAAAGTTTAGACAGAGCAGAACAATTATTAAATCAGTTCGCAAGCAAAGGTGACGGAAGGAAAGTAAAGGACTTAAAACTCTGTAACGTATGAATTACACAGACAAACAAGATAAGTTTATTGCCTTGAACAAACATGGTGAATAACCAACCGGACCTTTGCGTTTCATCTGCTTTATGGTTTAATTTTTATCATCATCGTCGTGTGATAGCTCCGCTTTGGCGGGCTGCAACACGATGATGATTATTAGTATAAAACTTATGCTTCTTGCAGGGTTGGAACCGGTGCGTGATTCCTGTCTTTTACCTTGTCGGGATGGAGGATATGATATTCAAATTCATGACGGAAATGACGGATAGCACTGGCAACGGGCCACGCTGCAGCATCGCCAAGGGGACAAATCGTATTGCCTTCTATCTTGCGAGCAACATCAACGAGGAGGTCAATATCTCGCATGTTTCCATGACCGTTTTCTATGCGATGCAAAACCTTTTCCATCCAGCCGGTGCCCTCGCGGCAAGGACTGCATTGTCCACAACTTTCATGATGATAAAACTGCGTGAAGTTCCAGGTATTCCGCACAATGCAAGCATTCTCATCAAAGACAATAAACCCGCCCGAACCAAGCATAGTGCCAGTGGCAAAACCACCATCGGATAAGGATTCATAAGTCATCAGGCGAGGCTCGCCTTTGGCAGTTTTAAGAATTAATTCGGCAGGCAAAATAGGGACAGAAGAACCGCCCGCAACAACGGCTTTCATCTTCTTGCCACCAGCAATGCCACCACAATATTCATCAGAGAAAATAAACTCTTCGACGGGCAATCCCAACTCGATTTCGTAAACACCGGGCTTGTTGATATTTCCACAGGCAGAGATCAATTTAGTGCCGGTACTCCTGCCTATTCCAATCTTTGCAAATTCATCGCCACCATGATTTACAATCCAGGGAACATCGGCAATCGTCTCGACATTATTCACGACAGTAGGGCATCCATACAATCCCCAAACAGCAGGGAAAGGCGGCTTGATACGCGGGTTTCCACGCTTGCCTTCCAAGGATTCGAGGAGCGCAGTTTCCTCACCGCAAATGTAAGCCCCACCACCCGGATGCATGTATAAATCCAGAGAATAATCAGAGCCTAAAATGTTCTTCCCAAGAAATCCTTTGCTGTATGCTTCGTCAATTGCCTTCTCCAAAATCGGAAATATCCAGGTGAATTCGCCACGCATGTAGATATAGGAAGTATTCGCGCCCAAAGCATAACTCGATGTAATCATTCCTTCAATCAAACTATGAGGATTATGTTCCATCAAGTACCTGTCCTTGAAAGTGCCAGGCTCGCTTTCATCGGCATTGCAGACCAAATAACTCGGCTTGCCGGTATTCTTAGCAAGGAAACTCCACTTCATTCCGGTAGGAAATCCGGCACCACCACGACCACGTAAGCCTGACTTCTTGACTTCTTCCGTCACCTCATCGGGAGTCATCGTCTTCACCGCCTTCTCTACTGATTTATAACCGCCAGTACCCATGTAAACATCAATGTTCGTGAGATTTGGGGTGGCGATGTGTTCTAATAATATTTTTTTGCTCATAATATTTTCCTTATTATTTCCGCCGCAAATATAAGAAACTTTTCTGGCGCAGTAATAACAATTACCATCTTCTTATTATTAATCTATGAGAACCTTTATGCGATGATTAATGTACTACCAAACAAGAACACGAAAAAGCGTGTCAGTCAGCAGATTAGTCGCATTGCTGCATTACTATACACCTACTAAGGAAAATTTACTTCTTGAGTATCATAAACCGTTCACCCGAAACCTTATCTATAATCGTTTTTTCAGTAAGTAATTGAATGGAGGAATCTACCTCTGCATCTCTTTCAGCAATGATAAATTCAAGATTGTTCTCTTTAATAAAATCTACTCTGCACTGTCCTTCAGAAACAAATTTAGCATTCTTTTTCTTCCTATGAATAAAGACATTAAACAACTCCATTTTCTGGCGTTCCATAATTTGCTCACGATAAATGGAATCATCCGGAAGCCTAATATCCATGGTGTTTTCGAGCAAGGTAATGTTGATTTTATTCTTCATGGTTGCAAGATAATTTTTATAAGAATAAGCCATAAAAAGAGAACTTACAAAAGTATATTGACCATCAATTTTAGTGAGAGCACCCCCATTGCTGTTTAATAAATTCAGAGTGCCGTTTACTTCCCTTAAATACTCAGGAGAATACCCACTAAGTTCATATTTTTTGGTATTGTTTAATTTAATAGTAGTATTGATAAAACAGATCATACCCCAAATACTGATGAAAAAATAAGCCGCACAAAGCCTGTATCCACTGGCTTTGCTGATAAACAACAACGCAATCATAAAAAAGAAAATACCTGTTATTGGAACACTGATATTATCAAAAATTTGAATCGAATCTAATTTTTTATTCATCACAGACCACTCGAAAACAGATACAAAGAAGAGTATCAATACCGTGATAGTTACATGCTTTATAGCCTCATCAATTATTTTATTATAATGAATATAAAATACTATAATGATGAGAAAAGGAAGGTAAATAAAAAAGGTTTCAGTTACGCTTTTTGCAATATTATTGAGGGCAATTTTCATGTTTATTATGGATGAAAAAGTATCGTTAATTAAAAACCATAATGAAGGATTATTAAACATCGTAGAAGAATTTTTGTTAAAATAATAAAAGAAGGAAATAAATATCAGAGTTAATATTGAAGCTACAATAATTTGAAGTTTATTCTCGATCTTTATCACGAAACACAACAAGATAACAGTGATCGGAATGCTTGCTATCAGAGAGAAGTTGGCAACACACCCCATTAATAAAATCATTAAAGCATAATCATTTTTCTTTCTAAAAAACAAGATAGAAACAGCAATAAAAAGGATGTCAATGATAAAATATTTTTGTCTAATCATCGGATTAAGGAAAAAGAAACCATCAATATGATGGAACAGTTGATGAGGAAAAAAAGAGAATTTAATACCAATAAAGAAAGGAATAAAAAGACAAATAATAATATCAAATATGGTTACCCTTTTGATGCAATTTACAAAAGATACTACTCCAAAAAACAAAGTTAAAGACAAAATGCTATTGACAACAAGTTGTTGAATCATCAAGGTATTTAACACTGAAAGCAATTGAATAAAAGATGTTATCCAAATTTCAAAATAATGAAAAGGAGTAGGTTGATTTGCTTCGAAATAATTTAAGTAGTTACTCTCAATCCCTTTATTATTGAGGTAATCAGCCACACGAGCATAAAAAACCTTATCTCTTTCAGGAGCAATAAGAATATGATGGTGGAAGTCGTATATGAAATAAAAACTGTACCCACAAATCAAGAACAAAACGGTAGCGGTAAGAGAGATTATATTATAATTTAAGTGTAATGTATTTGCAAAAGTTTTTCTAAGTTTACTATCTTTAAAAAGAAAGGACAAAAGGAAAACAAAAGGAATTGTAAGCCCCAAATTAACGGTTTTAAAATGAGCAACAACAATAGAATAAAAGAAAACGGTTACAATTATTCCGCAAAGAATGAAAGTAAATACTTTTAGGAAGGATGTTTCAACAGAGATTTTTAAGAAATATATAACGACTCCCCCTAAAAGGTAAAAGAAAAACGTTGCAATAACAGCAACTAAGAAATAAAGGAAAAGTGTAGATAGCATTTCATAAATTATCTTCTAAAAAAAGCCGTGTTCATAATTTTGAAACTACGCCGTTCATCAATAAGTATTCATCATTACCTTCAGGGCAGATGGCATGACCTTCTTTATCGAAGATTAATTTATGTCCGTACTCACTCATCCAACCAATTTGTTTGGCGGGATTACCAATTACCAAAGCATATTCAGGAATATGTTTTGTAACAACCGCTCCTGCCCCAATGAAGGCATACTTACCAATGTTATGCCCGCATACAATCGTCGCGTTTGCACCGATACTTGCACCTTTTCCGACAATGGTCTTGAGATATTGATCCTTACGATTAACAGCACTACGAGGATTAATGACATTTGTAAATACCATCGAAGGACCTAAGAAAACATCGTCCTCGCAAATGACTCCTGAATAGATAGAAACATTATTCTGAACCTTTACATTATTACCCAGAACGACATCCGGGGAGATAACAACATTCTGCCCAATATTACATCGTTCACCTAGTGTGCAACCGGACATGATGTGAGAGAAATGCCATATCTTAGTTCCTTTGCCTATACTACATCCTTCGTCAATATAGGATGATTCGTGAGCGAAATATTCTTGGGTCATCGTTTACTTTTTAAATTCAGGGAGGTTCTTGAAGTAGTCGTAGGTTATCTTCAAACCTTCTGCTCTATCAACTTTCGGTTCCCATCCGAGAATACTTTTCGCTCGCGTAATATCCGGTTGGCGTTGCTTTGGGTCATCAGTAGGCAGTGGTTTATAGACAATCTTTTGATTGGTACCTGTAAGCGCAATAATTTCTTCTGCAAATTGCTTTATTGTGATTTCATTAGGGTTTCCAACATTAACAGGTGAGGAATAATCACTTAACAATAAACGATAAATTCCCTCTATCAAATCATCTACATAACAGAAAGAACGCGTCTGGCTACCATCACCGAAAACGGTAATATCCTCTCCTCTCAATGCCTGTCCCATAAAAGCTGGCAATGCACGTCCATCATACAATCGCATTCTGGGTCCATAAGTATTAAATATCCTCACAATCCGTGTTTCCAAATTATGAAAGGTATGATATGCCATGGTGATAGCTTCCTGAAAACGCTTTGCTTCATCATACACTCCTCGTGGTCCTACTGGGTTTACATGTCCCCAATAATCCTCGTTTTGCGGATGTACATCAGGATCTCCATAAACTTCAGAGGTAGAAGCAATCAACATTCTCGCTCCCTTCGACTTCGCCAAACCTAATAGATTATGCGTACCCAATGAACCCACTTTCAAGGTCTGAATAGGCATCTTTAAATAATCAATTGGGCTGGCTGGGGATGCAAAATGAAGAATATAATCTAATTCCCCGGGAACATATACAAACCGAGATACATCGTGATGATAAAACTCAAATTCTTTCAAAGGAAAAAGATGTTCTATGTTCTTCAAAGCCCCTGTTATCAAATTATCCATGCCTATTACATGATAACCTTCCTTTATAAACCTGTCAGAGAGGTGCGAGCCAAGGAACCCTGCCGCTCCGGTTATTAAAATTCTTTTCTTCATATTTAATTATTCTGAATTACTTCTCTACCGATGCTATTGTAATAATAGCCCATTTCTTTCATCTGATTCAAATCGTATAGATTCCGCCCGTCGAAGATTACTTTAGATTTTAACAGCGATGTAATCTTCTCAAACTCGGGCGTACGGAACACCGACCATTCGGTTGCTATTAATAAGGCATCGGCATCCTTCAGACAATCGTATTGATTCTCTGCTAAGGTGATTTTATCCCCAAAGATATTCCGCACATTATTCATTGCCTCGGGGTCGAAGGCTGCAATCTGAACGCCTTCCTTCAGGAGTTCATTGATAATATACAATGCGGAGGCTTCCCTGATATCATCGGTATCGGGTTTGAATGCCAAGCCCCAGATGGCTATCTTTTTATTCTTCAAATCGCCTTTATAATATTCCCGCAGCTTGGTTACGATGACCGTTTTCTGATTTTCATTGGCGGCAATGACCGACTTGAGGGTCTTAAAGTCGTAATTATATTCTTCACTGGTCTTCGCCAAGGCTTGAACATCTTTCGGAAAGCAGCTACCCCCATAGCCGATGCCTGCAAAGAGAAACCGCTTGCCAATTCGTTCGTCAGAGCCGATGCCTTTGCGGATAGAATCTACATTGGCGCCTACTTGCTCGCAGAGATTGGCTATTTCATTCATAAAAGTAATCTTCATCGCCAAGAAAGAATTCGCGGCATACTTCGTAAGTTCTGCGGAGCGTTCATCCATAAAGTAAATAGGGTTTCCTTGGCGGACAAAGGGGGCATACAGTTCGCTCATTATCTTATTTGCCCGTTCAGATCGGCTCCCTATCACGACTCTGTCGGGCTTCATGAAATCATCTACGGCGAAGCCCTCGCGAAGAAATTCAGGATTCGATACGACATCAAATTCAACGCCAACATTCTTCAAAATAGCGGCACGAACTTTCTCGGCAGTACCGACGGGGACGGTACTTTTATTAATTATAATCTTATAATCTTTTATCAAACTGCCCAACTGATTGGCTACGCCCAAAACATACGACAAATCGGCACTCCCATCATCACCCGGAGGGGTCGGGAGGGCTAAGAAAATAATCTTCGCATCCTGAACGGCAGCGGCAAGGTCGGTAGTGAATGACAACCGCCCTTGTTTGATATTCCTTTCAAAAATAACATCGAGATGCGGCTCATAAATCGGGATGATTCCGTTACGCATCTTCTCTACTTTGGCGGCGTCTATGTCCACACATATTACATGATTGCCCATCTCGGCGAAACATGTTCCGGTTACCAAACCGACGTATCCTGTACCTACAACTGTTATATTCATAAGGGCGCAAATGTATAAAAGTTTAAGATTTAAAGTTTTGAGTTTAAGGTTTAGGGAAATGAAATCGTATTCCAGAGGTTGATCTTCTCGAAACATTCGTTTCATTGCATTCATCCAAAAGGCGAAGCCCCTCTATTCCGATACTTGGGGAAGAATCTGAACGGCACTCCTATATATATAGCTG
This sequence comes from uncultured Bacteroidota bacterium, assembly GCA_903844645.1. Taxonomy (GTDB): domain Bacteria; phylum Bacteroidota; class Bacteroidia; order AKYH767-A; family JABDAW01; genus JABDAW01. The sequence continues at coordinate 5,074 of CAIMUP010000067.1, read as the reverse complement.
GTTTTATACTTGAAAACCAAGTTTTGAAGCTCAATGAGGGCTTACTTTCTATCAGAAAGGAACAGCTTTCTGTCAGAAAGCTGTTCCTTTCTGATAGAAAGCTGTTCCTTTCCGGTAGAAAGCTGTTCCTTTCTGTCAGCCCGCTGTTCCTTTCTGGTAGAAAGCTGTTCCTTTCCGGCAGCCTGCTGTTGCTTTCTGGTAGAAAGCTGTTCCTTTCTGTCAGCCTGCTGGTGCTTTCTGATAGAAAGGAACTGAATTTTTATCCCAAAAAGGCGTTTTCGGGGATCGGAAATTCTATTATTAATGAAATCTCATTCCCCGAAAAGGGGGTGCTAATAAAATTTAATGAAATAATTTGATACATAAAGGAAAAATGAAACACGAAAGCCGGAAGCCGATAAAGGTCCGTAAAAGGGCAATAAATTCTCTCGGCTGCCCTTTTTTAATTTTATTTGATAAAAAAAGTTTTCAACAATCCGCCATGGAAAACGAAGGCTCTCCCGTATAAAACAAGGGTTTTAAGGTTTTATAAAAGGAGGGAAGAAGGGAATTTTGGAAGAAAATTTGAAAAACCCTTGTTTGATATGAAAAATTTTTTGTAACTTTGTGCCTTGAAACAGAAAATGTACATTCATAAAACGAAATAAAAAAATCAAACATGAACAAAGTAAAACTATCCGCCGCCATCCGTTTTTCCATCGTGATGATCCTACTGGCACTGGGAACTTTAAAAATCGTTGCGCAACCCACGCATCAGGATTGTAAGGATGCTATCCCTATCTGCGGGCTGACCTACACCGAAACGAATAGCTACATTGGTACCGGGTTTTATCCCAATGAAATAAATGGAGCACTTTCGGCGTGTACAACTCCCCAATTTATTGAACAAAACTCGGCATGGTATATTTTCACCTGCCAAACACCAGGTCCGTTTGGATTTCTTTTAACTCCGGCAAATCCTACCGCAGATTTTAATTATGCCGTTTTTAAACAATCAGGGACCTCGACTTGTACGCAAATTTATACACAATCTGGTGGAGCTGTAGAGGTAGCCTGTAATACAGATGCCACAGCCGGACAAACGGGAATGTGTGGCGGGGTAGGTCCTCAATTTGGCTCAATGGTGAATGCAGCAGCGGGAGATACGTATGTAATTTGTATCAGTGATTGGAATGCAACAGGAGGAGGTTATACTCTCGATTTCACCTGTTCAACATCCCAAATCAATGATAATGTTCCTCCACACATGTCCTCGATTTCAGCTCCTGTAAATTGCCTTGCAACATTGATTAAAGTTCGTTTCTCGGAAATGGTTTTATGTTCTTCTGTCACTCCTGCTTGTTTTTTTATTCACGATAACCAAGCAAATCTGGATATCCCGATAACATCAATAACGAGTACCAATTGTACATTAAATGCACCTTACGATAATTTTTTCACATTTAATTTTACACCGGGGCTTTCTCATGCTGGAACTTATGTTCTACACATGAATGCAAATTGCGTTACCGACTTATGCGGTAACATCGCAGCAGCAGGTACACTTCCGTTTAATGTTGCAGGGGTTACCGTTGTTGCTCATCATACTGCTGCAGGCTGTACTTGTGTAGGGACAGATTGGATTCATGTCAATACGGGCTTAGGACCTTTTACTTATACTTGGTCATGCTCTGCGAGTACCTCTGCTACTATTTCAGGTTTATGTGCCGGAGATATTTGTACCTGTACTGTGCATGGCGCATCAGGCTGTCCGGGTATTGTTATAGATACTATTCCTTCGGGTTCTACCTTTGTTTTAACAACCTCAAGTTTGCCCAGCGGTTGCACTAACCCTACCGGACAAGCCGTCGCCAGCCCCACCAATGGCGTAGGACCCTATTCCTTTGTCTGGTCTCCCAACGTAAGCACCAGTGATACTGCCTTCAACTTAGCTTCCGGAACGTATTTGGTTACCGTTACCGATGCCGGAACGGGCTGTACTGCCACGGCTTCCATTGTCGTCAGTTCGGGAGGAGGATTTTCGGTAACTGCCTCCGCCACGAATGTTAATTGCCAGAATGCTTTGAATGGTTCGGTGAATTCTCTGGTCGTCGGGAATGGAGTTTATACTTATCTTTGGTCGCCCTCCAATGCCACGACTGGTCATGTGCTTCATCTTGGTCCGAATATCTATACTGTTACCGTTACCGATAGCGCAACGGGATGTACCGCTACCGCTACTTGCACCATCAACATTATTACTGTCATGCACGATACCGCCTTTTCGAGCGGGGTGTGTTGCGCCACAGCACATAATGCCGTCGTCTGGACGGTAGTAACGGGGAATCCGGCGGGTTATCCTTATTTATACCATTGGTCTCCAAGTAATGCGAGTACCGCCACCGTTTCTAATCTTACTGTAACAAATTACAATGTTACCGTTACCGATACCAACGGGTGTACTTCAACCGCTTCCGTAACGCCGCAAGTAACCGGAAATATGACCAATACGCAAGTGATGAATAATCCCTCGTGTAGCACTGCCGGCTTTTGTGAAGCGTTCCCAAGTGGGTGCACAGGTACTTTCACGCATCACTGGTCAACGGGTAGTGCCAGTTTTTTAATAACTAATCTCGCTGCGGGAACTTATTCCGATACGATAACCAATACCACCTCTGGCTGCCAGATCATAAGCACTTATGTTCTTACACTAACGAGTAATCTTACCATCACTATGCACTCTACGAATGTCCTCTGTCATGGAGGCTCATCGGGGACTGCGTGGGAAACCATTGGCAACGGGAATAATACAGGATACACCTACACCTGGACTCCAACCGGTGGCAACAGTGCAACTGCGAGTAATCTTAATGCAGGAAATTATACTGTTACATTCTCACAATCCGGTGGCTGTACGGCAATAGGGTATGTAACTATTACCGAGCCTCCACCACTGTACATTTCAATGAATAATATTTCATCCACCTGCGGACAACCAAATGGCTCTGCAATAGCAATTCCTGATAGCGGAACAGGTCCGTACTCATACCATTGGGGCACTAATCCTGTTCAAACAAATGATACCGCCTCTAACTTGGTTCAAGGAACTTATCATGTAACAGTTACCGATGTAAACGGATGTACCATTACCGATTCCACTTCCATCGGTTCTTTGGGAGGACCTACCGCGACCATTACCGCACATACTGATGTATCTTGTTTTGGTGGTGCTGATGGAACTGCTATCGGAACTGCCGTTGGAGGTACAGGTCCTTATACATACACCTGGAATTCTGCCCCTGTTCAAGTTGCTGATACTGCCATCAATCTCCCTGTTGGATTTTATACTATGATTGCTACTGATGCCACAGGATGTACCTCAACAGATACCGTTACTTTAATATCTCCAACAGCAGTTACCTTGGTGGTGGGTGGTGCTACAACGGAATGTGTAGGTCAAATTGCTGTTATCACTGCAACTGCTGCTGGTGGCGTAGGAGGATATATTTACACTTGGAGCAATGGAGGCACGGGTTCTCCGCTATCTGTTGCACCATTGGTTACTACTACTTATACCTGCACCGCTACCGACCTTAACGGATGCAACAGCCCTGCTGAATCCATTACCATTGCGGTACTTCCTCCTATTACTGTTACGGCTTTTGGTCCTACCGATACCGTTTGTGCCGGAAAACATGTATCCCTTACAGCAACTGCCAGTGGGGGTAATAACGGTCCATTCTCATACACCTGGACTCCGGGAGGAATGAGTGGAAACCCCGTTACCGTATCCCCAACTATTACGACTACTTATACTTGCTCTGTGAATGATGGCTGCACGATGGTTCCGGGAACTACCGTAATCGCGGTAGAGGTAATTCCTGTTCCATTGGTTAATTTCCATGGATCGAACGTGGTTGGGTGCGATCCTTTGACCGTTACTTTTGCCAATCTTTCGCTGAATGTCCGAACCGGTTCTACTTATTCTTGGGATTTCGGGGGATTAGGAACTGATACCGCCAAGAATCCACAGTTCACCTTCCGCGCATCTGGCTTATTCGATATTACCTTGACCATCATTACTCCCGAAGGATGTACGACTACGATGACGGATACCAATGGCATTGATGTATTCCCGAAACCGATTGCCATTATCGTTGCCGACCCTACCATCGCCACTAAATCGAATGCCTATATCAACTTCTACAATAACTCGGTAGGTGCCGATTATTGGGATTGGAATTTCGGCGATTTAAGAAACCACACATCCACCATTAAAGACCCATCATTCACGTACCTCGATACCGGAATGTTCACTGCCAACCTCGTTGTTACCAATCTTTTTGGATGCACCGATACGGCATACGTCAACATCCACATCAAGGACGACTTCTCGTTCTTTATTCCCAGTGCCTTCTCTCCTGATGCCGATGGCGTGAATGATTATTTTACCCCGACCGGTATCAATGTTACCGATTATATCATGGTTATTTATGATCGGTTTGGCAATGAAATCTTCCAGACTACTGATTTGAGCATTCCTTGGGACGGCACTGTCGGGAGTGGGGAAAAAGCTCCTGAAAATGTCTATGTTTATTGGATAGAAAGTACCGATCGCGATGGAAACAAGCATCAATATACCGGCAGGGTAACGCTGCTGCGATAACACAAGATTCAGGGTCAATATCCCATTAATAAAAAGCCTTTCGATGAAGAATCGGAAGGCTTTTTGCATTAGTCCTCTTTCCTAATTAGCACTCAAAAAAGTATTTTTGGTGAATTCTGTTTTAGAATAATAGGGCTATAAAGAGGCATTTTTTTCTTCATAATTCTTCAACGGTAAAGCTATGAAAATCAAGGAGCGAAATAACGTTATTTTATGCCCTCGTTTTTCGGAGGATGCCATTCCCAAGGTTAGTTTATGCCCTCGTTTTTCGGGGGATGCCATTCCCAAGGTTAGTTTGTGCCCTCGTTTTTCGGAGGATGCCATTCCCAAGGTTAGTTTATGCCCTCGTTTTTCGGGGGATGCCATTCCCAAGGTTAGTTTGTGCCCTCGTTTTTCGGAGGATGTCATTCCCAAGGTTAGTTTATGCCC
>CAIMUP010000066.1 GCA_903844645.1 uncultured Bacteroidota bacterium | reverse complement strand
TTATTGTGGATTTATTAGGATATATACACCGTTCTACGCAATCAGCAAGACAACAGTTACAATTCGTTTAACGAATTGTACATGATTATCATTTGCACCATGGTACAAATGGCTTGCACAATGGTACAAATGACTTGCACCATGGTTCAATTGACTTGCACCATGGTATAAATGATTTGCACCATGGTATAAATTACTTGTACCATGGTATAAATTACTTGTACCATGGTATAACTGAATTGTACCATGGTGTAACTGGATTGTACTATGGTGTAACTGGATTGTACCATGGTGTAAATCTGGAATCACTTGATTTCAGTTATTAATCACTTGGTATTAGTTATTATTAACAAGGAATTGATGATGAAACTAACTCCAGAAAGGTGAAACTGTTCGCGATCCTTGCGGATTTTCCCCAGAAAAGTTTAATTAATTTTACTATTTTAAAAGGATTAAATCTTTCAGCAGAAAAACCCGAAAGAAAGCAAGAAATTGGCTAATCGTACTTACCAATTTTTGTCGTAATCGTTTTATGATTGCGACCTTTTTGGGGAGCAACAATAAGACGATGATGAATATCCGCATCCATTTAATGAAAGATATTGGGGCTTTCGAGGCTGATCGTTTCGTCCCCGATTTGATACGGAAGATAGGTGATGATGAATTGAAACATCTCGTCAGTTACCCGCATACTTCCCTCTTTTTCTGCGACGGTTTGTGGGGGATGGAAGGGATTCAGTGGGTTATTCGCGGTGTTGTCGTAAGTTCCCTCGGCATAGATTAAAGAACCTGCGGGAATCTTGATCATTTTTCGGAAAGTATAGAAGTATTGCCAGCGAAAATCCCAATTGTTTATCCGAATCAGTGGGATGGTGTCGCGAGAAGGTGTGAGGGCGAAGGCAATAAACTTCTTTCCCAGCAGATGCATGTGGGGATTTACGGTAAGAACTGAAATATCTCGGGTAATAAAGGTGCTTGTATGGAAAGTTTTGATGACATTTGGCGGGATTACGAGGGGAGGTATTATTTTTGAGATACCAAGTGTGCCAAGTTGCATTTCTAATGTCGGACGAAGGGGCTTTTTCGCGGCAAAAAAGATGTTGCATGAGGAAATATCTTCACGATTTATGGGAGAAGGTCCATAATGTATTTCGGATAATAAGATAGCTCCCTTTTTTGCCATCGAATATCCGCCAATTCCTTCAGGATATACCGTGGCAATGGTGCCTGGAAGGTAATTAGTTACAGAAGGCGTGAGCAAAGGGTAGGTACCGTCGTCATTAGGAATATCCATCAGCTCGAAACCTTGTTTATGTGTAAAAGAATCGGTGTTTATCGTGTATTTTCCTGTAAAAACTGACCTCTTTTTTGCATCTTCGTAGCTAATTAATTGACCATTTACATGATGAACTGTTTTAGCTGTCCCGGGAACGAATTCTATTGCCCTGATAAAGGTATCATTTGGGATATTATATGGGATTTTCATCAGAAAGAATTGGTCTTTATTATCACCTTTGATACGATGTGGTTCGATCATCTTCAAAACCAAGTCAGGAGTGCCTAACTGTGAACCAATAGGGAAAGCAGGCGGCTTGGGAAGCTTGGCAGAATCGCCAAAAGGACAATGATTTTCGACCCAACTTGCAATCATTTTTATATCTGCTTCAGTTAATACCTTTTCATCCGTAAAATGTGAGTAAGAAGGGTCAGCAGGGAAGGGCGGCATGAACCTGTTTGCCGTAACTTCCTTGATTAATTTGGCTCTTCGTTTAATGTCTTGATAAGAAACCAAATCAAACGGCGCATCGCTTCCAGGACGATGGCAAGAAGTACAATTCTTAAAGATAATAGGTGCAATGTTTTCACAAAAAGTTATCTCTTTTTCATGATTACATGAAAGAAACAACGTAATCACTATCAAGGCAGCAGTAACCTTTGCAGGTATTCGTTTAAAGATTGTATTCATCGAAATAAACCTCATACCTTATTCTATATAACAGCCGATAGCCGTCGTATTTTCCACAGTATTTGGTCTGTTATTAATGATAGATTGCAGAGCATCATCAAGATAATGTTCAGTAATTACAGACCTTGGCTTGCCTGCCGAGACATACCGGTTATCTATGCAACCATGATAGACAATAGTGCCGGAAGCCGCCACAACAAAGGCTTCTGGTGTTACAGAAGCATGAATGTTATTAGTAAAAACCAACGAAGGATCGGTAAGAGGGATGAAGAACATGTTGTATTCTGTAAGATACTGTTCAATCTGTGAATGACTGTAATAAATACCCGGAAAGATTCCGTAAAAAGCGATGCCTTTTGCATTGTACCTTTTAATCATTTCATTAATCGTTAAAGAATAATGTTGACAAACCGGGCATTCCGGAGAGATAAAGAAAAAAACTGAAGCAGTCCCTTCCTTAATTTTGGTAAGAGGCACAGAATCCCCGTGAACAGAGGCAAGTGAGAGGTTGTAAACTGAAGGAGATAGGTTATCTTTATTTAAAGATGAATGAGAACAGGCAACATTTCCGATAATAAAAAGAAGAATTAAACACCTTACCATAAGGATCAAAGCAGGTTATTCCTTCATTCCATATTTATCCATGTACTTTCTATAAAGTTGCTTCTGGATGTTATCAAGATTGATACTTTTTCCACGAATAAATGCAGTAGTTATGTTATTACTTTTCATATCCAACGCATCACCATCAGAGATTATGATAGTAGCATCTTTCCCCACCTCAATAGTCCCAACAGTCTTGTCAATACCGAGAATCTTTGCAGCATTTGATGTAATGGACATCAAGGCTTGCTCTTTATCCAAGCCATAAGCTACGGGAGTTCCGGCATTGAATGCAAGATTCCGAACTTGCCAAAAACCATCTATGCTGATACTATAATTAATTCCTGCTTGTTGTAAAAGAAATGGCAGTTTATACGGAAGATCTACATCCTCATCCTCACGGGGCGGTAGAGAATGGGAACGTCCTAACACAACAGATATGTTTTGTGATTTGATAAGATCAGTAACTCGCCAAGCATCATAAGCACCTACTAAAACAATTGTTATTTTTTGGTCTTTTCCGAAGTTTATTGCAGCAATAAGTTCCTTTATATATCCGGCATGTACATACAATCGTTTACTTCCATCAAACAATCCGCGCATACTTTCATATTTCAGGTTTTTCTCTTTAGGATCTTTGATAAGGCTATAAGCTTTTGCATTAGAAAACAAATCATTCAGGGCATTCAAGCTCTTTTGTATCCGATCCTTTTGAACATCTTCTGATTCGGTTGGAGAGAATTTATTAACTAACATATTAGGCCAGTTAAGATGTATTCCATCGTCTGTTTTATACACAGCATCTTCCCAATTCCAGGCATCTAATTCCACAACAGAGCTTTGTCCTGAAATCAAACCTCCTTGAGGTACAATTTGTGCCATTAAAACTCCATTAGAACGTACAGTAGGCGTAACTTTTGAATCGGTATTATAAGCAATTACCGAACGAACATTAGGATTAAGATGACCTACTTCAGCATAGTCGTTGGTAGCCCGTGCTTGTTCTATTTCATTGATGCCAAGAGTGGTATTCAATGCGATAAAACCCGGATAAATATCTTTACCTTTGGCATCTATTTGTTCATAATTTGAAACATCCGTTCCAATGGTTGCGGCATCTCCTACATTCGTTATTTTACTGTCTTTAAATGCCACAAAACCTTTATTAATTACTTTTCCATTCCCGATATGAATGACACCATTTATAATAACAATAGGTTTATCTTGCGCCTTAGCGGGAGTGGGGTTTTGAGAATACATACTTCCTGAAATCAACAGGATACTAAGCACTGCAATAAGGTGTTTCATGTTTTATTTTATTTGTTCTATTAATTAATTATTAGGGGGCAAACATACAAAATTGCAATGAATTAAAGTATGAAGTTTGAAAGCTCCTTTATTTGCTCCTTCCGCTCCTTCATAGTATTCTTTGTTCCCTGGTGGAGGATGGAATTGTATTTTATCTGATAGAAATTCTTGTTGAGTAAAAGAATACTTTATTGTTTTATGTTTTTAATTGTAATGCAATCCTGAAACCAACAATCTGTTCATTATAACAATCGCTACCAATGCTACAATCAATATAGGTTGTAGTTTATTTAGTTTTTCAAATTCTTTGTTGCTGTTTTCTGAAGAATATTTTTCTTCAAGCAAGTAACCATAAAGCCATAGCAATGCCAAAGGACTGCAAAGCGGATAAAGAAGACTTATAAAAACAGTAATAGGTAAATTAAGCAATGTCGTTATCACAATTCCTATGTACAAAGGATATTTTACCAATGTATTTGCAAAAGGTCTTCTTAATGAAAGGTCGGTTATGATGTCTGCTGTTCCCATTTCTATGAAAAAATGACTTATTTTCTTTAGTACATAAATATAAATAAGTACACCAATGATGGCAATGATTATCGTAAGCCAGAGAGGGAAGCTTAATTGTTGAAAAATATATCCTGTATCGCCGTTAACAAAGAAAGGAGCTATCATTATATACCCAAAGAAACATATATATCCAAAAGAACACATGTAAAGCATAAAAAGAAAAAGAATATTCCTTTTCTTTTGCAGCGCGCAAAGCAGATGAAACAGCATGCCTATACCAAGACTTATCAAAGGTCCTGCTGAAGCTATCACAACCTCTCTATTTATTGACAGTGGAGTATTACGAACATAATTATGATATAGAATAATTTCCTTAGACTGCATTAGAATAGCTGTTATGAAATGACCGCCCTCGTGAATTGTCATTTGAAGTAACGTAGCTATGGTAAAAAGCAGAGCCGAGTTGATTGTAATGAATTTATTTTGCATCATCTTTTGTTTAATTTTATTAGGAATTTATTTTACGCAAAACTACACAAATAAATATTAACAATCCCCGCTGCCTTTATTCCCTTCTCCAATCCCTCCTCCTGCCTATTCTTAAATTCCTCCTTATTAACAAAGAAAAACAACCCTCTGTTTGATGAAAATTATGGCTTAAAATTTTATTAAAAAGGGTTATACAAAATTAAAAAAGCATTGAACAAAAACTATTAGGTATTCGCCAAAAATAATAAGGCATTAAACAAGAAGTTTAAAGCATTCGCCGCGAATTCTAAAGCATTGGTCGCGAATTCTAATACATTAGATGCGATTTGAAAAGCATTCGCCGAGATTTTTAAAGCATTAAACTAAAAAAACAATGCTCTTGCTTTTTAGTTTAATGCTCTTGGAATTTATTCCAATGCTCTCGGAATTTATTCTAATGCTCTTGGAATTTATTCCAATGCTCTTGCTTTTTATTCTAATGTATTGTTTTTTTTGTTTAATGCTTTATTAATTTAGTTTAATGCTTTGTTATTTGCATTGTGCTTTTCCCAAAGTAGGGTCTTTTTTCTACTATTTTCCTCAAATGGCTAAGTGTCGGAAACCAAGGTATTACAAGGGTTTTGAAACCTTTTGATGCATTAAAAATAATGGTAATAAAAGTAATTTAAAGGCTAATTTATGAAAATTCCAAAGTCTGAAAAATTGACCACATGATGGTTATTCTGATTTATAAAGAAGGATTTTATAAACACCCTTATAATCGCCGACATTCTTTATGCAAAAATAGTTATGTTTGCAGCCGAATATAATAGGTAAGTCAATATGAAAGCAGTATTAATAATGGTATCTCTGTTTAGCTTTTTCAATCTTTGCAAAGGACAAGAAAAGGCAATGAATTTTTATGATTTCAAGATGAAAACAATTGATGGGAAAGAGTTCGACTTCGCCCAACTGAAGGGGAAACGCGTAATGATCGTCAATACAGCCAGTGAATGCGGATATACTCCTCAATATGAACAATTGCAAGAGCTTTATAAGGCTTACGGTGGCGATAATTTTGTATTGCTGGGCTTCCCTGCGAATAATTTCGGTGAACAAGAACCCGGGAATGATACAACCATCAAAGCCTTTTGTAAGAAAAATTATGGTGTTACTTTTCCTTTGTTTTCAAAAATATCAGTAAAGGGAAATGATGCTGCATTACTTTACCAATGGCTTTGTAAAAAGGCGATGAATGGGGTTTCAGATGCGACCGTGAAGTGGAATTTTAACAAGTTTTTGATAGATGAAACCGGCAAATGGGTCGCATGGTATCCTTCCAAAGCATCGCCGATGGATAAAGATATTGTATCTTGGGTAAAAGGTAAGAAATAGCAAATATGAAGTTAGATATTCTCGCCTTTGCCGCGCATCCCGATGATGCAGAATTAGGTTGTGGCGGAACACTTTTAAAACATATCGCAGAAGGCAGAAAAGTAGGCATCATAGACCTTACCAAAGGCGAACTCGGAACTCGCGGCTCCGCTGAAATAAGGGAACAAGAAAGCAATGCCGCTGCAAAGATATTAGGAATAACGGTTCGCGCAAACCTCGCCTTGCCTGATGGCATCTTTGAATTAAATGCCGCTAACAAAAGTGAAATAGTCAGGATGATTCGTACATATCAACCGGAATTAGTGCTTGCTAATGCCATTCTTGATCGCCATCCTGACCACGGAAGGGCTTCGCAATTGGTTTCGGAGAGTGTTTTCCTCGCAGGATTGGTAAAATTTAGTACTAATGACGAACAAAACATCCCACAACAGGCTTGGAAGCCCCGCGCCGTCTATCATTACATCCAGGATAGGTATATAAAGCCTGATATTATCATTGATATTACCCCATTCATGGAACAAAAGATGGCGGCAATAATGGCTTATTCCTCCCAATTCTTTAATCCTGATTCTAAAGAACCGATTACGCCCATTGCGACAAAAGAATTCCTCGACTTTCTTTCTGCAAGAGCGATGGATTATGGAAGAATAATAGGCGTACCCTTCGGCGAAGGCTTTACTACCGAACGTCCCGCAGGAGTAGCGTCGTTATTCGATTTGCGTTAAGCGATATTCCCCGTTTATTTCGCGATAATCACCTTCCCTTTGGCTAAAGTTTGGTCTTTACTAACGATTTCCCAGAAGTAAATTCCATTCCTTAAATCGGTACTAATCTTTTCCGTTCCTTCGTCGTGAATTAATGCCTCGGAATACACCGTTCTTCCCGTCAAATCATTAATAATAAACAGCGAAGCAGCCTCTGAAAGCCTGTAATCCACGCTAAATTCCCCCGTACTCGGATTAGGATACAGTTGCAGGTCGTTATCTCCAATAAAAGTCGCCATTCCCGTCGTATTTACGCCGTATTTCAGGATCGTTCCGTTCGCTCCCACAGCCCATCCGCAGGTAGGCGACACGAAATGCACAGAGTTCAGCATCTGTATGGTGCCGGACGACATTACATTCCACGAAACGCCCCCATCAATCGTATTTTTTATCAGCCCATTCGTCCCTACTACAAAGCCGCGGAGGCTATCCACAAAGAAAATCCCGTTTAAGTTATTATTAACGCCAGAGGTCAGCACCGTCCAGCTTAATCCTGCATTCACAGTCTTCAAAATCGCCCCGCCGGTGCCGGAAATATACCCGATATTATCGGTAGGAAACACGACACTCATTAAATGCTGAATCGAAGGGGAACCAACCGGAACCCAAGTAACGCCGCCATCCGTCGTCCTCACGATAGTCCCCACATTCCCTACCGCGATACCGATATTAGCATCGGCATACCACACCGAATTCAGCTTATTCGTCGTCGCCTGAAGTTGCGTTTGCCACGTCAAGCCAGAATCGCACGTTGTAACCGTTTTCCCCAGCAGCCCAACGCCTGTCGCGCAGCCCGTAGTGCTGAAATGCAACGCCAAAATACTGTCCGGTCGCCCACTCGAAAGCGATACGCCATTCGGATTGCCTTGTTTGATAAACCAAGTCGAATTATACCCCATCGAATACCAATGCGTAGGTTCCAGAGTATGAACCGTGTTGAGGTAAACGCCGCTGACAGTAAGGTTGCTGACCCATGTTCCTCCGCCATTGATGCTATGCGGAATCGTACCGAGAGAGGAACACGCGACGGCATTACTATCTATCGCGAAGACAGAATAAATATCCATCGTACCGGAAGGAGCTATCTGCGGACTCCACTGGGCATGGGCATTTTGGAGCATAAGGCTCATCAGGATTGCGAGAATCGGAAGGTAAATTTTTTTCATTGCTGTTTAATTTTTAATTATCGTATGTTTAATATTATGAACTGCAAATGTAGCATTATTTTTATCAAGCGAAATTTCGCGGAATAGCAGCTATCTTTTAAGAACCTTCGCGAGCCTCTTATTTTCTCTCCCCGAAGGGCAAAAAAACGTCCTTAAACCTTCTGTTTTTCTCCTGAAAGTAAAGCTTAACACTCCCTAAATAAAACTTTTTACATCCTGAATAAAACAAAACACATCCTGAATGAAACAAAAGACATCCTAAATGAAACAAAACGCATCCTAAATGAAACAAAACAAACCCTAAATAAGACTTTTCATCAAGATATTATCTGTTTCTGAAGTAAGTAATTGCCCCTGTAAGTAGGATTCCTCTACTTGTAGCGGTCATTATTCCGTATCCTCGGACTACTTTCCATGTTTCGCCAGGATTAATGATAATTGGGACACCAGTACCTGCTTTTCTTTTGGTAATTTCTTGAATCGAGGCTCCTGTATTTTTTAATTTACTGCCGACCCTGACTCCATATAATCGTTTTTTTTCTCCTTTCTTGAACTTCGCAACAGTCTTGACGGGACCTATCAACGCATCCACGACGGTGTATCCCCATAGGGTGGCGGTTTTCGGATTCATAGGGAATTGTTTGATGATATATTGCCCTGTAATACGGAGAAATTTGGCAACGATTTTGTCTTCCACGACGAAGATCGCGTGCTCCGTTTCTTTATCCTTCACCATTTGGTTGTAATCGTCAATTGCATCCATAATTCCTGGTAATGCCGCGAGGTTTGCCGCCAAATCAATCTTGTTATTAGCCTCGTAAGCGGCAGTAATAGGGCGTTCCGCGACGGGCAGGCTTGCATTGTGATTGATAAATTTCATGATGTCCTCGCAAAGCGTTTTTCTGTCCTTGGCATATACAATTCTGTTGCGATGAATGGTAACTCCGAAGTCGCCAAGTCGCTTCGTATTGCTGAAAAAATACGGCTTCGCGGCTTGCACACATCCTTTGTGGTCGGCAACAATTTTGTCGAAGTCGTTAATGAAATCGTTGAACATACTTTCAGAATCTTTTTCCATCTTTTGGAAACTGTTGTAGGCGTTATTAGCCGCTGTATTGGCGGTATCTACGGCATCTATGTCAATTTCATTCACTGCAAAGAAGGGAATCAAAATACTGCCTGCGCCATCCGAAACATGCTTCGCAAAAACCTTTAAAAACAAGGCAGATCGTTCATTTCTCGGGGAAGGAAGCAGCAGTCGCGCCATGGTTTTTCAGTGTTTAATGTTAAGGAATAAAAGTTCTGTTTTGAATGTCGCTAAATAAGCTATAATTTGGGAGTTTTATGAGAGATTTTTTCACCCTCTATTTGCGTAATTTTGCGGCATGGATACACTCAATCATTTAAGCGCGGAAGAAAATGCCGACATCGCGGCGCGGCATCAGCAATACCTTTTAAATCCCGATTCGGTGGATGATAATTGGCGATTATTTTTTGAAGGATTTGAATTTGCAAAGCTGCAAAAAGAAGGCGATGGGCAAGGCATTATTGATTCAGAGTTTAAGGTCGTCAATTTGATTAATGGATACCGAAGTCGCGGGCATTTATTCACGAAAACGAACCCTGTTAGAGAGCGGCGGCAGTATATTCCGACCCTTGCTCTGGAGAATTTCGGACTCTCGGAACGTGATCTCGAAACATCGTTCCATGCCGGCAGTTTGATAGGGCTTGGCGATGCTACTTTGAAGGCGATAATTGCGCATCTGAAGGCGACTTATTGTCAAAGCATCGGAGCCGAATATAAATATATCCGTACGCCGGAAGTGGTGGAGTGGCTTGAGAAAAAAATGGAGGGCACCGCGAACAAGATAGAGTTCAGCATCGAAGCTAAGAGGCACATCCTTAAAAAACTGAATGAGGCAGTAGCCTTTGAGAGCTTTATTCATGTGAAGTTTGTGGGACAAAAACGCTTTTCTCTGGAGGGTTGCGAAGCGTTGATTCCAGCATTGGATGCGATCATTGAATGTGGTGCCGATTTAGGGATTAAAGAGTTTGTGATAGGGATGTCGCATCGCGGTCGGCTGAATGTTTTAGCGAATATCTTGGGTAAATCTTATGAAGATATCTTCACTGAATTTGAAGGGCTGGCGTATGATGAAAATGAGTTTGCAGGAGATGTTAAATACCATCTGGGATTCTCCAGCGATGTGGCAACCGATAATGGTAAGAGGGTGCATTTAAGCCTTGCGTCGAATCCTTCTCATCTTGAGGCGGTAGATCCTGTTGTTCAGGGAATAGTTCGTTCCAAAATAGATACGACACCAGGTGGTAATGAGAATTGGATAGCCCCTATCCTGATACATGGCGATGCTGCGATTGCAGGGCAAGGCGTAGTGTATGAGGTAACGCAAATGTCGCAGCTAAATGGTTTCAAAACAGGCGGAACGATACATCTGGTAGTGAATAATCAGATAGGTTTTACGACGACTTATCTCGATGGGCGGTCATCCACTTACTGCACCGATGTGGCGAAGGTTACTTTGTCTCCGGTCTTTCATGTTAATGCCGATGATGTGGAGGCTTTGATTTATACTATTCAGCTTGCGATGGAGTTCCGGCAAACTTTTCATCGGGATGTTTTTATTGACATTCTGGGTTATAGAAAGTATGGGCATAATGAAAACGATGAACCTCGATTTACCCAGCCTCTGCTGTATAAAGCGATTGCGAACCATCCGAACCTTCGTGAAATTTATAAAGATAATTTATTAAAGCAGGGAGAGATAGAAGCCGAAGTGGTGAATGAAATGGAAAAGGAGTTTAAACTACTTCTCCAAAGGAACTTGGACGAAGCTAAGGAGACGAAAAGCATTACCCAGGATAAAGAATATCCTAAAGGAAAGTGGAAAGAATTTCGGGTGGCTAAGAATGAAGATTTTAATAGTTCGATTGATACTGGTGTGGATAAAAATACGTTGCTCGAGATTGGAGATCGCATTACTTCGCTGCCGAATGGAAAGAAATTTTTTGATAAAACCGTCCGTCTGTTTGCCGATAGAAAAGCCATGATTCAAAAAGGAGATAAAATTAATTGGGCAATGGCTGAATTGCTGGCGTATGGTTCCTTGGTGAATGAAGGATTCCCTGTTTATTTCTCTGGACAAGATGTGGAGCGTGGAACATTCTCCCATCGTCATGCGGTTATCCCCGTTGAAGATAGTGAGGAACATTACACTCCATTAAATAATATTAAAATAGGGCAAGCTCTATTCAATATTTACAACAGTTTATTAAGCGAGTATGCGGTACTTGGTTTTGAGTATGGATACGCTTTATCATCCCCGAATACGCTCGTTATTTGGGAGGCGCAGTTTGGTGATTTCGCGAACGGAGCACAAGTTATCATTGATCAATATATGAGCTGTGCCGAGGATAAATGGCGGCAGATGAATGGCATTGTTTTATTGCTTCCGCATGGCTATGAGGGGCAAGGTGCCGAACATTCAAATGCCCGCCCCGAAAGGTTTCTACAGCTTTGCGCAGAAAATAATATGCAAGTGGTGAATTGTACTACACCTGCCAATTTCTTTCATGTTATTCGCAGACAAATGAAACGCGATTTCCGTAAACCTTTGATTATACTTACTCCTAAAAGTTTGCTGCGCCATGCCCGATGCATCTCTTCGATGGAGGAATTAATTACCGGTAATTTCAAAGAATTAATAGATGATAAAACCGCCATCGCCAATGAAATTAACAAGGTCGTATTTTGTTCAGGAAAAATCTACTATGAATTACTTGCCGAACAAGAAAAGCTTCAGCGAAACGAGGTCGCCATTATCCGCATCGAGCAATTATATCCCTTTCCTCACCAACAGTTTCACCAACTTATTTCCAAATATCATCTCGCCAAAGAAACGGTTTGGGTGCAGGAAGAACCTGAAAATATGGGTGCATGGAGTTACCTCCTCCGAACGGTAAAGGATGTTCAATTCAAATTAATCTCCCGCCCCGAAAGTGCCAGTCCCGCCACCGGTTCGCACCAATCGCATGACCGCGAGCAGAAAGCTATAATAGATCAAATTTTTTAAGCCCTCCACTGGCAGTTTTTTCTCCCTCGGTATCTCCCTTTCATTCATCTTTGTACCGAAGGTCGCCTCCTTTGTACCGAAGGTCTCCTCCATTGAATCGAAGGTCGCCTCCATGGATTCCAAGTTCGTTTCATTGGATTCCAAGTTCGTTTCATTGGATTCCAAGTTCGTTTCATTGGATTCCAAG
>CAIMUP010000065.1 GCA_903844645.1 uncultured Bacteroidota bacterium | reverse complement strand
TTATTGTTACTAAAAGGTATCTTTTTGTTGCTAAAAGATATCTTTTTGTTACTAAAAGATATCTTATTGTTACTAAAAGATATCTTATTGTTACTAAAAGATATCTTATTGTTACTAAAAGATATCTTATTGTTACTAAAACATATGTTTGTACAACAATAACATATGTTTGTACTACTAAAACATATGTTTGAACTACTTTCACGTATGCGAAAACTACTTTTTCTATCGTTAGGGTTACTTTTTCTATTGAGAAGGCTATAATTGGGTACTTTCCGATGAAAAAAACCATCTACACGGCTTTCAATAGCATCGTATTGACGATTTTGGTGGATAAGAGGGTGAATAAAACAGGTCATTACTTAATAATAGGTATGCCGACGACGAAGTTTAGGTAGTTGATTGCGTCTATTTTCTGCTTTTTAAGCTGCAAGAAGCTCGTTTTGGAGGCAGAAAAGGTACGAATCTGGTCTAAAAAGTCCACGAGGCTGATGAAATGCTTAGAATAATTCGCTAACGCGGAGGTATTCATCTCCTCCAACATGGTATCGAAGTCCGAATCCATCGTATTAAACTGTTTTTGCATATTTTGATAGTGAATAACGGCATCCGCGACCTCGTTTTCCAAGGTATTTCGCTGCAAACTGTCCTTAATTATGGCTTGCGCCATTGAATGCTTCGCCATTTTTATCTGATGTTGATTCCTATTGAACAACGGGACGTCGAAACCAATGCTTATTTCCTCGATATTGGGAGCAAAACTGCCCGATTCATCCCTCGAAACCCCCAACGTGAGGTCGGGCACGGCTAAGGACTTCTGCAATTTGATGTTCTGCATCTGATACTCCACCGTAGCCTTCGTAAGCATCAAATCAGCTCTATTAGTAGCTGCTACCGCGATTAATTCTGGCAGCGAAGGGATTATTTTGGTCGGAATCGGTAGTTCTTTCACTATAATATAGGAGTGAAAGGGCAGGTTTAATAAGATTTTAAGGTCTTTTTCGGTCGTCATCATCTCGCTGAAGTTCATGGCAGCCGTGTTTTTCAACTCCTCCAGCTCCGCCCTCACCCTTAATACCTCGTTTCCGGCAATTACGCCGAGGGTTTTCTCCTGATTCATCGAAGTTAGCAACACCGCCAGCTTCTCCATCTGATAATCGAACACCTTCGCCATCATTTGGTCGGTATTTAAGGTATTCATATCGGTATAAAGCTGGTATTTCAGGCTCCGCACCATGTCGTTAAACTGCATCTCGGTCATCTTTTCATTAATTCTGGATAACTTCACCGTGTTCGTATGCTTGCCCGCGATAGAAAACAATTGCTGAATCTGAATAGAGTATGTGCCGGTCTTCGTATTGTCCAAATACTTCCCCGTTGTAGGCGTGTATAGCCCTTGCGCATAGTTAATATTGGGATTATTCCACAGTTTCGCATCCAGCACTTTCGTCTTAGCGAGGTCTATATCATAATGAGCCGCGAGGAGGGTCAGATTCTCCGCCACCAAGCGTGTTTCAGCCTCCGACACAGTCATAAAAACCGTGTCGGGCTGAACCATCGTTCCTTGCGCATTACCCACAACGGCAATACACAAGAGTGTTATTAACAATACTATACTTTTATTCATAAGGATTATCCCGCAGCCTCCTGACCGCTACCATAGACCCCCGAAAACGATGAAAGTTTAAAGAAAAAGTGTTAAGAGAATCCTAAATACCACCCCGCCGACAGCGCAACGGATACCGATTCCTGTTGGATGCTATTTATTAAAGATACTTACCTCCTTCATCAATGCCTCTATCTCCTCAATGGTTCGCGGGGCAGTAGCAGAGAGCACCTCGTTGCCTGTATCGGTAATCAATACATCATCCTCGATGCGAACCCCTATGTTCCACCACTTCGGATCACACATAGAGCCTTCCGGAATGTAGATGCCAGGCTCCACCGTGATGATATTTCCTGGAATAAGGTCGTAATTTATCTCCACATCATGCACATCCAAGCCCAGATGGTGCGAAGTGCCGTGCATAAAGTATTTAGAGACCTCGTCCTCACTCTTAATGATGCCCAGCTCTATCAATCCGGCTGCTATAACCTTCTTGGCAGCCTTGCCCGGTTCCCAAAAAGATCCATTCGGTTTGCACATTTTGATGCCCTCGGCTTGGGCTTTGTAAACCAAGTTGTAGATAGCTTTCTGCGCCACACTATAGGTCCCATTCACAGGCAAAGTTCTCGTAACATCTGCCGCGTAACCGTGGTATTCAGCCCCAATATCCACCACAATCAGGTCCTTATCCTTCAACTGCTTCCTGTTTGTTTCATAATGAAGGATGCAAGTGTTCTCCCCGCCTCCGCATATCGAAGGAAAGCCCACATATTCCGAGCCATGAGCCTTAAATTCATACTCCAGGATAGCCTGCACTTGATATTCATACTGCTTCGGTTCCAGGGCACGCATTACTTCTTTCTCTGCCTCGCAAGTAATGCCGATTGCCTTCCGCATAAGGGTCAGTTCCTCCTTTTGTTTCACCATCCGGAGCTTGGCAAGGGCTTCAAATAATGCGAAAGCATCCTCTTTGTCTCCGTCGTATTTCTTCTTGAACTGATCTACGAGAATAGATAAGTCCGCCTTCTCCCCCCGTTCATGCACAACTCCCTTCGGGAAGGCAAGATGCAGCACCTTGTCAAACTTTTTAAAGTCCACCTTCATGCCCTCAAACTCCGTATTCGCCATTCCTTTCGTAATCCCCAAAACAGGCTCCACATGGTCCTTCCCAAGCCGCCTTCCTGTCCATATTTCTCTACTCGCATCCTTATCTTCTACAAATAAAACCTCATTCGTTTTCGTGCCTTCTATCATCTGTTCTTCTTTGAATAAAATAAGTATCGCATTGGCTTCGGTAAAGCCTGTAAGATAATAAAAATCGGGCTGCTGATGGTAAACATAGTCATCATCGCCAGACCGATTCCGAACGGGGGCAGCAAACAATACCGCGACGGACTTTTCGGGCATCATTTTCCTTAATTCGTCCCTTCTACTTCGATGAAATTCTTTGGAAAGCAAGTCGGTATCGTACCGATAATACGTTGCCTCTTGTGCATTACTGGCGAGGCTCGTAAAGAAGATGAGGAGGCTGGTATAAAAGTATCTTTTCATGACATTAAATTACTAATTAGAGGCTTCGTTTTTGGAATTATTGCAAATAAAAAATTCCGGGCAAACTGTGGAGTTCACCCGGAATTCAATATGATAGAATAACTAAGGATTAGCTCCTTAAATTATTTCAGGATACCGTTTTTTTCTACCAAATCGAGGCAGGCGTTGATCCCTTTTTTGTTAATTGTTCGCAACGCGGAGGTGGAAACTTTCAGCGTAATGTAGCCTTCTTCCTCGGAAAGGAAAAATCGTTTCACCTTCAAATTCGGTTTGAACTTCCTCAACGACTTTGCGTTCGAGTGAGAAACCTTGTTGCCCTTCATGGCTTTTTTTCCTGTTAAATCGCAGATATTTGACATCGTAATATGGTATTATTTTTTATGATTAAGGCTGCAAATCTACACAAATTTTTATTAACCGCAAATCTGCCTCGATTTCTTCCTCGAAAAACGCTCTTTTTGAGGAGGCAAATTGGAATTTTATGGGGCTGGATTGGGGAATCTGGGCTGGAAATTCCCAATTTTATCCGTTTTGGCTTATAAAAAACTAACTATCAGCGATTTAGCTCGAAGCAGAAACCTGAAACTTTTATGCAAATGCCAAAAACTTTTATGTAAATGCCAAAAACTTTTAAGCAAATGTCAAAAACTTTTAAGCAAATGTCATTAACTTTGCAGCAGATTCCAGAAACTTTGCAGTAGATAAGGCAAACCTTGCAGCAGGGGTCATAAACTTTGAAGCAGAGGTCGGTTTGGGGTAACAAAAAGGGGGTTATTATTCAAAGAAATTCGTGCCTTCGGCATAGAATTCCATAAAATTTGTGATGCACATGATTTCGGATTGAATCTTATCCCAAAAAAAGACTAATTTTGCGGCTCATTCGTAATGATTAATCGCAGAGCATGAAAAGAAATAACGATTTTAATGAATTATTAGAAGAATCGCGGCAAGGCGAGGTGCTGTTGCTGGATGATGACAAGCCGCATCTGCGCAAATTGTATTTGGAGAGCTACGGTTGCGCGATGAATTTTTCTGATTCCGAGATAGTGGCTTCGATTATGAATGGTAATGGGTTTTCGACGACGAATAATATTGATGAAGCGGATGTTATTTTTCTGAATACTTGTGCCATTCGGGATAATGCCGAAACAAAGATTTGGACTCGGTTGCGGGATTTTAAAAGTGCTAAGAAAAATAATCCTGATTTAATAATAGGAGTGCTCGGATGCATGGCAGAACGGCTGAAAACGAAGCTGCTGGAGGAACAAAAGTTGGTAGATTTGGTGGTTGGACCCGATGCGTATCGCGATTTACCCAACCTTATTCAGATTGTTGAAAGCGGACAGAAAGCAGTCAATGTTTTGCTGTCTCGCGAAGAAACTTATGCGGAGATTTCGCCGGTA
Organism: uncultured Bacteroidota bacterium; assembly: GCA_903844645.1. Classification (GTDB taxonomy): domain Bacteria; phylum Bacteroidota; class Bacteroidia; order AKYH767-A; family JABDAW01; genus JABDAW01. Next base: position 37,052 of record CAIMUP010000065.1, on the reverse strand, counting down.
CGGCTGGGAGGAAATGGGATTTCGGCATTCATTTCGATTATGCGTGGCTGTGATAATATGTGTTCCTTTTGTGTCGTGCCCTTTACCCGTGGCAGAGAACGAAGCCGCGACCAGGAAAGCATCGTCGCGGAGGCAAAAGAGTTGATAAATGGGGGATATAAAGAGGTTACCCTGCTCGGACAGAACGTGGATTCGTACAAATGGGAAGGGATTACGTTTGGAAACCTGTTAGAGCGTGTCGCTTTGGTGAATCCCGAGTTAAGAGTACGGTTTTCGACCTCGCATCCTAAGGATATGACGGATGATGTGTTAGAAACCATGGCGAAGTATGATAATATCTGCAATTATATCCACCTACCTGTTCAGTCAGGCAATTCACGCGTTTTAGAAATGATGAATCGCGGCTATGACAGGGCATGGTACATCAATAGAATAGAAGCTATCAGAAGGATTCTTCCCGGCTGCGGCATCTCGACCGATACCATCTCCGGCTTTTGCAGCGAAACCGAGGAAGAACATCAGGATACCTTGAGTTTAATGGAATATGTCGGCTATGAATTTGCGTATATGTACTCCTATTCCGAACGCCCAGGAACCTTAGCCGCCCGGCAATACCCTGATGACATTCCCGCTGAAACAAAATCGAGAAGATTGGCGGAGATAATCAAGCTGCAATTGAAGTTATCCATGGAAAGCAACCAGAAAGACCTTGGCAAGGAGCATCGGGTACTTGTAGAGGCAATCTCAAAGCGATCTACGGAACATTTATCAGGACGTAATGACCAGAATAAGGTTGTTATCTTCCCGAAAGAGGAGTTTAAGATTGGAGATTATGTAACCGTGTTAGTGAATGACTGCACCTCTGCCACCCTGCTCGGTAATGCTGTGAAGAAATAAGAAATATGGAAAAAGTAGTAAGGAAATTTAAGTTAGGCGAAGAACCCGATAACGATCTTGAGTATTGGTTAACCAAGACACCCCAAGAACGATTGTCGGCATTAGAGGAAATAAGAGATTTATTGATAAGATTACAATACAATGGAGTTAAGCCAGGATTTCAAAGAGTTTATAGATCTTTTAAACGCTCACAAGGTTGAATATTTGGTAGTTGGAGGATATGCCGTAAATAATTATGGCTATCTAAGGGCAACTGGAGCTATTGATTTTTGGGTAAAACCAGGAGGTAATAATGCAAAAAGAATAATACAAGCATTATTAGATTTTGGTTTTGGCACTTTGGACATCATTGAAGACGATTTTACTAATGAAGATAGGGTTGTACAATTAGGCTTTCCCCCGTATCGTATTGATATTATGACAAGTGTTTCAGGATTAGATTTTGATGAATGTTGGAAAGTAAAACAAGATGTAGTTTTTGAGGGGCAAGAGATCACTTTTATAAGTTTGCATCACTTGAAACTGAACAAAGAGGCAACCGGACGCGACAAAGACAAACTTGATTTAAAGAATTTACCTAAATAATGACCATCAACGAAATAAAACAACGCTTCAAGATCATTGGCAATTCACCCCTGATGGAATTAGCTATTAAGACGGCTATGCAAGTTGCGCCAACAGACATTACTGTTTTGATTAATGGGGAAAGCGGTGTCGGGAAGGAGGCATTTCCACAGATTATTCACCACCTAAGTTCCAGGAAGCACGGAACCTATATCGCTGTGAACTGCGGTGCTATCCCTGAAGGGACTATTGATTCGGAGTTATTCGGGCACGAGAAAGGTTCTTTTACCGGTGCTCATGAGGCAAGGAAGGGATACTTTGAAGTGGCGAATGGTGGTACTATCTTCCTCGATGAAGTTGCCGATTTACCTTTATCCACACAAGTTCGGTTGCTTCGTGTTTTAGAATCGGGGGAGTTCTTTAAGGTCGGTTCATCAAAAGCATTAAAGACCGATGTCCGTGTTGTTGCTGCCACCAATATTAACATCCTCGAAGCCATTCACAATGGCAAGTTCAGAGAGGATTTATATTATCGGTTAAGCACTGTCCCTATTCATATCCCGCCTTTGCGAAACCGCAAAGACGACATCTATCTGTTGTTCCGAAAGTTTGCTGTGGACTTTGGCGATAAGTACCGAATGCCTCCCTTGGAGCTAACTCCAGATGCTCGCGAGGTTCTTACTAACTACTTTTGGCCCGGAAATATCCGCCAGTTAAAGAATGTTACCGAACAACTTTCCATCCTTGAAAAAGAAAGAATGGTATCCCCTAAAACGGTTGATAAATACCTCCCGCAAGAAACAAGCAGCAACCTGCCTGTTCTCTTTAATGCTCCCACAAAAGGAGGCGATGGAATGTCGGAAAGAGACCTCCTCTACAAAGTCTTGTTCGATATGAAAAGAGATGTCAACGACCTCCGGGCAATGGTCCTCGAACTATCATCAAACAAAAGCGCAACATATACAGATTATAATGCCGCAATCCCTGATTTCATTATGCACAATGAAAAGGATAGCAATGCAGAAGAATACATGAACATTACTCCTAAAACAATCCCTATCGAGCAAACAATCATTCCTAATAAAATAGTAAAGAAAAAGAAGGAGCTCAAAGAACTAAAAGTAATCGAAAAAACCCCAACCCTCGAGGATAAAGCTGCCGAATACATCCGACTAATACTCGATAAAAACAAAGGAGAAAAGCGTACTACCGCAAGAGAACTCGGCATCTCGGAAAGGACTCTGTACAGATACATTATAGATTATAAAATGGAGGACATTATTAAGAACCACAAAAAGAAAATCTAACCACCCGCCCTTATGAACAAACGAACTCCCATAAGCCTTACTTGCATCATCGTTATCATTACCTCCCTCGCTGCCTGCAAAGTAAATTATTCCTTCACCGGTGCATCTATTTCTCCAAAAATCAAGACCATTACGGTCCAATATTTCCCCAATTACGCGCCCCTTGTCAACTCTTCGCTTAGCCAAATTGTTACCCAAAAGCTGAAAGATAAATTCACTTCCCAAACAAACCTCGCCTTCCAAGATAAAAATGGCGACCTCCAATTTGAAGGACAAATAACGGACTACACTAACCAACCGACTGCCATTCAGGGCAATCAAACGGCTGCACAAAACCGCCTCTCCATCACCATCAAAGTAAAATATACCAACACGCTCGAAGAAAAAGCAAGCTACGAAACCTCTTTCACACGCTTCGCAGACTATACTTCGACAAAATCCTTCACCTCCGTCGAAGCCCAACTCATTGCCCAGATCACGGACCAAATTATCCAAGACATCTTCAACAAAGCCGTCGTGAACTGGTAAAACAACCGACAACAAAAGGCAATAAAATCCCTAACACCACTTTTCACTCCCATTATGGCGCGTCCCCAGCTGCCTCCCACCAAAGTCCCCACCAAAGGCAGCAGCGGTCGGGCTGTTCGGGGGTGCCGTACCTGCCTGCCACCAGAAAAGACCCCACCAAAAGGCAGGCACCAAGCCCCTACCATCCCTCGCGCAGACGACCCAGTCCATAAACCCGTCAAGCATCCTGACAGGCAATCGCCCCTTCGCGATTTCCTGTAAGGTTGCATCCCATTACTGTACGAAACCCTTGCGAACAGATGCCGAAGGCATCAAATGTTTATAGAAAAATGATTGATTTTGCTTTGCTACGACCCCGAAGGGGTCGAATTTCTATTCCCAACCCATTTCTATAAACATGAAATCCCTTCGGGATTCTACAAATAATGCCCAAGCATCCTGACAGGCAATCGCCCCTTCGCGATTTCCTGTAAGGTTGTATCCCGGCTGGTCAGGATTTGCAATCCCAACCCCCTCTGTGAATCTCCTTTTTCCCTCTGTGAAATTTTTTTTAATCAGTGAATCTGTCGCTAAAAACCTTTTTGGGGAGGTTAAAAATTTTAACTAAAAACCCACATTCTCGAAAAGGTACGATAAACTCGACCTCTGGTAGCATAATCTCCACCTCTGGCAAGATAAACTCCCCTCAGGTAGAATAATCTACCCCTCAGGTAGAATAAACTCCCCCTCTGGCAAGATAAAACTCCTCTCTCGTAGAATAAACTCCCCCTCTGGTAGAATAAAAGTCCCTTTGTACAGGATAAAAAGGAAGATGAATCCACTAAGGTTTATCGAGCTTCGCACCTGTCAGTATCCTTGGACAAAAGAAGTAATTGGACGCCCTGGGAAATTTAATAAGACAATAACTAATAAAATCGTCCTACCCAAGAAAAAAACAACCCCGAAAATGAACTAGATTTCGTGAATGCAAGAAAGGTTCGGATGGGACGAGATTTGCTTGTTCGGAATGTCAGTTGAATCCTCTTTTTGGGGACGAAAAATCAATACGGATCAACGTCAATATGCACCGAAACGCTTTTATAATCCGACAATCCCTTGAAATTCGTTACGGCATCCATAATCATCTTTTTAGCATTCTTGATAGATGCTTCGCGTTCTATTTTGATAAGAATATCTTTTAAGAAAAGGTTGCGAACCCGAGCTACCAAAGGAGCTTCAGGACCTAATACCCTTGCGCCCAGCACCTGCTTCAGGTCCTTCGCAAGTTGATGTGCTCCATTATCTATGACATTATAATCCTTATGCTTCAAGGTTAATTTAATAAGACGAAAATAGGGCGGGAAATGGAATTTGTTTCGCTCCAAAAGTTCTTGAGCATACATCTTTTCATAATCATTATTCAGCACCTGCTGAATGATCGGGTGCAATTCGTTTTGACATTGAATAATAACCTTACCACGCTTCTGCTTTCTGCCAGCCCTGCCGCTCACTTGCGCCATCAGTTGGTAGCTCCTTTCAAAGGACCGGAAGTCGGGGAAATTAAGCATGCTATCGGCATTAAGAATACCTACGATAGTCACATTATTAAAGTCCAACCCCTTAGTAACCATCTGCGTTCCGACCAATACATTAATCTTATTCGTTTCAAAGTCGCCAATGATTTGTTGGTAAGAATATTTACTACGAGTAGAATCCAGATCAAGCCTTGCAATGACGGCATCGGGGAAGAAAATACTTAGCTCCTCCTCCACTTTCTCCGTCCCGAAACCTTTCATCTTAATATCATTGTTACCACATGCCGAGCAGCTCTTCGGAATCTTGCCCACATATCCACAATAATGGCAACGAAGGCTTTCATTCGCCTTATGGTAAGTAAGCGATACATCGCAATTAATGCAATGCGGTGTCCAGCCGCAAGTAACGCATTCAAGAATGGGTGCAAACCCACGACGATTTTGAAAAAGTATCACCTGTTCCTTCGTATCCAAAGCGATTTTTATTTCATCCAATAATAGCTGGGAAAAGTGCGACTTCATTCGCTTTTTCCGCTTCTCTTCCGCGATATTTACCAACAATATTCCCGGTAAAAGAACCCCTCCATGCCTTTTGGTCAAGGTAACCATTTCATATTTATTGTTCGTGGCATTATAATAACTCTCGATAGATGGCGTCGCCGAACCCAGCAAGGTTTTCGCATGAAATAACTTTGCCAAAACCATTGCCGAATCTCTCGCATGGTAGCGGGGAGAAGGATCGTATTGCTTGAAAGAATTTTCATGTTCTTCATCAACAATTATCAATCCTAAATCGTGATACGGAAGGAAGATGCCAGACCGTGCCGCAAGGATTACAGAGATATTGGTAACGGATTTATCGGTTGATTTATTCAACATGTTTTTCCAAACTTCCACCCGTTCGTTTTCGCTCAATCGGGAATGGTATATCTGCACCAAATTACCAAAATGTTTCTTCAATCGGTTAATGATTTGGGTCGTCAAAGCGATCTCCGGCAAGAGATATAAAACTTGCTTCCCTTGAGCAATCATTTCCTCTATCATATGAATATATATTTCGGTCTTTCCACTCGAAGTAATACCATGCAAAAGAAGAATATCTTTCTCTTGGAAGTGATCCTTAATCTCTTGAAAAGCTTGCACTTGGAATTCATTCAGTTCGAGCTTGTCTTCCACGTCTTGGGAGGAGTTGGAGAGTCTTGACACTTCCTTTTCTTCTAATTCAAAGATGCCTTTCTTCACCAATTCCTGCACAAATGCTGTAGAAGAATCGGCATATTTTATCAACTCCTCGCGAGCCACTTCCCGAAGGTCTTTATTATCCATCAAGAGCTTCAAAAAAGACATCAATAACTCGGCTTGCTTAGGTGCTTTCTTGCCTAATAAGTCTAACTCTTTGCTCAATAAATTCTTGTCAGCATAAGCATCAGAAAGCCTTACATAAATCATTTTGCGGGGCTTGTATTTTGTATTCATTTCTTCATGAATTAATAACAGCCCCCTATCCATCATTCCTTTAATGATGGGAAAAACGGTCTTCTGGTCTAATATTTTTGATACTTCATCGAGGGTAATGATATTGTTTATTTCAAGAGCATCCACTATCAGAAATTCTTTATCATTCATAATCTTTGTATGGTCTTTATAGCCTTCCGTCAGGGTTATTTTCGTTTCGCTTTGTAGCTTCAAACCACCTGGCAGTGCCGCATTCATCACCTCGCCTAGTGTACACATATAGTATGATGCCATCCATTCCCAAAGTTCATATTGTCTCTCGGTAACGACCGGTTCATCATCCAAAACAGAAAGGATATATTTGGCTTCATAATCCACCGGGGGCGTTTCTTTGATGGTCTTTATTAAACCGGTATAAAGTTTATTACCTCTGAATGATACCACCACTCGTTTGCCGATAACGACAGTATCATTTAACTCCATCGGCACGCGATAAGTATATAACTTAGGCAATGCCAAAGGTAGAATAACATCAATAAAAAGCGTAGGCGAAATCATAATTATAAGGCGGCTAAATTAGTAAACAATCACGATGCGATCCTCGATCAAGGTAGCACCATTTTTTATTAGATAATAGGCTCTACAAACACCTTTGTCAACACCGAATTTGCAATGAAGCAGCCTTCATGAGCCAGATGGTGCATCTGTATAATCTGTTCTTCGGTAGGGATGATGTCGCCACTGAAAATTATCTTCGGATGAAGGTACGTTTTCGTAACTGCCAGCATTCCATTTTCATTCTTCTCCATAATTCCGAAAGCATGGTCTTCGTAGCTATCCACAATGATTTTCTTTCTGGATGCGATAGCCAAAAAAGTCAGGGCATGACAACTCGAAAGTGCCGCCACCAATGCATCTTCAGGGTTTGGCAAAGCAGGATTACCCAGAAATTCTTTTGCTCCCGAAGCCTTCATCGTTACGCCCCCTTCAAAGGTCCATTGATGGGTTCGGTCGTAGTGTTGATATGTGAAATCAGCAGTTTCTCGTTTCCAAGAAATCGTTGCTTTATGTTCAGACATAATATCTGTTTATATTTAAAGATTTCCCCGCAACGCCTGCTCCCGCTCAATGGATTCAAAGAGAGCCTTGAAGTTGCCTTTACCAAACGATTTAGCTCCCTTTCTTTGTATAATTTCAAAAAATAAAGTAGGGCGATCTTCCACGGGTTTCGTAAATATCTGCAACAGGTATCCTTCGTCATCTCTATCCACCAAAATACCGAGTTTTTGCAGTTCTTCTATTGGTTCATCTATCTTGCCGACCCGTGCCGTGAGTTCTTCATAATACGTCGTGGGAACGCGGAGAAAATCTATGCCGCGTCGTTGCAGTTCGGTAACTGTTTTGATTACATCATTCGTAAGGATGGCAATATGTTGCACTCCGGCACCCTTATAAAAGTCTAAATATTCTTCAATCTGCGACTTTTTCTTCCCTGATGCTGGCTCATTAATAGGGAACTTCACGAAGCCATTACCGTTGGAAACTACCTTGCTCATGAGCGATGAATATTCGGTCGAAATATCGTTATCGTCGAAGGTGATGATGAGCTTAAATCCCATCACATCTTCATAGAATTTTACCCACTCGTTCATCTTGCCTAATTCGACATTGCCTACACAATGGTCAATGACCTCTAAGCCCACTGATTCGGTCTTGAAACCACTCTTGGCAGGCATATATCCAGGCAGAAAAACACCCTTATAATTCTTCCGTTCCACGAAGGTGTGGATGGTATCGCCGTAGGTATGGATGGATGCCATTTTTACCTCTCCAAACGCATCCGATTTTGTGAATGTTTCGGCATGGCTTTTAGCTCCGCGAGCCATGGTTTCGAGCCATGATTTTTCGGCATCATCCACTGAAAGAGCCAATACCTTCACCCCATCGCCATGCAAAGCAACATGGTTCGCAATTTCGGTATCCGGCTGGATGGAGGTGGTGAAAACGAGCACTATTTTACCTTGTTTGATAACGTAACTGGCGCGGTCGCGGATGCCCGTTTCGGGACCTGCATAAGCGATTAATTCAAAACCGAAAGCGTGTTGATAGAAATAGGATGCCTGCTTGGCATTGCCGACATAGAATTCTATGTGGTCGGTACCGTTGAGGGGAAGAAAATCTGTTGCCATTTTATTAATTATTTAAGGGCGCAAAGATATAAAAATATGCTTTAAAGAAATATGATCCTCGTCATTGTCATCAAAAATCGGAATCATGCTATATAATAAGGAGTGCAGAAAGGTTAAATCATCGCTTTTAATAAATAATGTCCTTTGGAGCAGTACACAAGTGCGTACCATACCAAATGTCAACATTTGGGGCAGTACACCAACGCGTACCATTCCAAATGTCAACATTTGGAGTAGTACACCAACGCGTACCATACCAAATGTCAACATTTGGAGTAGTACACCAACGCGTACCATACCAAATGTCAACATTTGGAGCAGTACACCAACGCGTACCATTCCAAATGTTGCACTTTGGAACGGTACACAATTGCGTACCATTTCTAATGCTTTTTGGTGAATAAATCAATGAATTGGAATTCCGAGAAACCTATTATCCCAAAGAATCCTACTTTTGCAGCCGATAGAAAAGATAGGTAATCAATGAAAATCTCCGCCTCCATTTATTCCAATAAGAACAAAAGTTTAGCGACTTTGGTTCGCGAATTGGACGATTTCCATGTGGATTTCCTGCACATAGATTGTAATGACGATTTGGCAGTATTTGAGGATATTGCTGCGATTAAAAAGATTAGCCAGACGCCGATTGACCTCCATATTATTTCATCAGAGCCGGAGAAATATTATGAAAAATTGCTGGACATTCCTGTGGAATACGTTACGTTTCAACATGAGAATCTGAAGTCGAATTTGCAGCTTCCTCTTTGTCTGAAATCGAAGGTCGGCATCGCCATCACTACCGATACGCCGCTCGCTGTTTTGGAGAATTATAAAGGCATTATGGACTTTGTTTTGTTTATGACCACGACGCCAGGACAGAGCGGCGGCATGTTTAATAAAGAGAACTTTAAGAAGATTCGCGACTTCAAAAATTTGTTTCCTGATAAGAAAATCCATGTGGACGGCGGTGTGAATGATGAGGTATCGTTTGTGCTGCGAAGTATGGGTGTTTATTCGATTGTATCGGGGTCGTACCTCGTGAATTCGGACATTGGCGATGCGCTGCATAATTTGCGAACCGACAATATAAAATCGCATATTTCCATCTCCGATTTCATGATGACGAATGACGAATTGCCGATACTTTCTATTCATACATCGGAGTTTATTGACGCCTTGCAGAGTATCGAAAAATACAACCTTGGCTTTACGATGATGGTGAATGATGCAGGAAAATTGGAGGGTATCATTTCTAATGCTGATGTCCGCAAGGGCTTAATAAAACATATCGGGAAATTGGATGAAATCACGGTCAAGGATATCATCAATTATCATCCGATAAAGGTCAATAAAGACATCACTATTTCGGAGATGCTTTCGTTCATAAAGAATTTGAAGATGCCCATACTATACCTGCCGGTAGTGGATTCCAGCGATCTGTTGGTAGGTGCTTTGACGTTTAATAATTTAATAAAAGGAGAATAAAAATGATAGTACATCTTAAACCGGAAGTAACCCACGACAAGGCACTCGCATTGGGTGTGGAATTGGAGAGTATCGTATTGCCACGCGATGGCTTTTATGCGTTGATTACTTCCAGCAAATTGAAGAAATTGGAGGATAAATTCAGTGCCTTTGTTGCGGAAACTTTTCCATTTGATGATGACATGCAATTGGCGAGTAAGCGCTATATCCATGGCGTTCGCGAGGTAAAAATCGTGGATAATATCAGCATCGGCGGCACTCATAAAAACACTTTGATGATCACCGGACCATGCTCCGTTGAGTCCGAAGAACAGATTGAACAATGTGCCAATCTATGTATCGAACAAGGCGTGAAAGTGCTACGGGCAGGGGCTTACAAGCCTCGAACTACACCCTATTCCTTTCAAGGAATGGGCTTGGATGGCTTGAAGCTTTTGGATAAGATGCGCAGCAAATACGGACTAAAGATTATCACCGAAATCCGCGATTCTACACATGTTTCAGAAGTTATCGAGTATGCAGATATTCTGCAAATAGGAGCTAAGGCAATGTATGATCATGGTATTTTGAGAGCTTGTGGAAAGTCTGGTAAACCTGTGTTATTAAAGCGTGGTTTCGGTGCAACTTTGCAAGAGTTTGTGCAAGCCGCAGAGTTTATTTTATCAGGTGGCAATGATCATGTAATCCTCTGTGAGCGCGGCATTCGGACGTTTGAAACCAAAACACGATTTACTTTGGATTTATGTGGCGTTGCTTATTTAAAACAATATACCAATCTACCCATTATCCTCGATCCAAGCCACGCTATCGGCTTTGCTTATGGTGTTTCTGATTTATCGAAAGCCTGTGTTGCAATGGGTATTGAAGGCTTGCTAATAGAGACCCATCCGAACCCTGCTGTTGCAAAATCTGATGCAGCACAGCAACTTAATTTCGATCAATTCAGGACATTAAATAAAGAGTTGATTCCGGTTGCAAATGCAGTTGGAAGAACAATGATTTAATAGTATTTTATGGAGCCATCAGAAGTAAAATCAAAGATAAAATTCCTTGCCCTCGATGTTGATGGAGTGCTCACTGACGGCGGAATGTATTACTCCAACTCGGGTGATGAGTTCAAGAAATTCAATACTAAAGATGGCTTAGGCATCAAACGCTTAGTGGCATCAGGGATGAATGTCGCGTTCATCAGCAATGGAATTAATGATGTATTAATCCGCAATCGTGCGAAACTCCTTGGTGTGCAATATGTCTATGTAGGCTTGGATAAAAAAACTATTATCCTCGAACAATGGATACATGAATTACAATTAGATTATAGTCAGATTGCCTACATTGGCGATGATATCAATGACCTTGAGATTATAGATAAAGTAGGCTTTTCTGCCTGCCCTAATGATGCTGTTAAGGCAGTAAAAGAAAAGGCAAATACCATCCTTAATACTAAAGGCGGCGAAGGTTGTGTAAGGGAATTTATTGACACTTACTTTTTTTAAAACAAGGGCATGTATTTGTCCGGTATCGTATTTAATAAGAAGCCTTTTATAAGCACATTTCTCATTCCGATTTTGATTATGGGATGGATGCTTAGTTCCAGCATCGCCCATGACGCATCTCTCACTTACACAACGATTTCCATTGACTCTAACAAAGTCAATTTGAAGATAACCATACCCATGGATGCCTTATCCAGCATCCTCCCGAATCAAGACTGGTATGAGCCTGTGAAAGATGCAAGCTCATTCGTTGATTATTTCAATAAAAAATTCATCATCACTAACGAAGGTATGACTTGCAAAACAAAACTTATTGCTAATAGATGCTTAAAGAATGTTCGCGAATGCTCCTTCTCTTTCGAGATTATATCTGATGCTACTTTCGATCATTTGTCCTTCTTGTATAATATGTTTTTTGAGTATTCCTCAACCCATGAGAACATTGCGAACTTCATTATAGGTAATAGAAACAACGAGTTTATTTTCTCTAAAGACAAGAACTCAATTGCATTCTCTGTTAATGAACTAAGGATTCAATATGGTCTGCAACCATTCTCTAATAAAATTAATCCAAAGAACGATTCAATAATTTTTATTGCCAACGATACCATTAAATCTATAAGCAAAGCCGACAACACGTTCATCGAAAAGGAGAAAGGTAAGGACAGCATGACATCTGCAATGTTACCTCCTTCTATTCAAGAAAATACAAAGCCTTTTGAAGGAAACGACACTTGGAAAAGATTCCTAGACTTCTTTATAATTGGAGTGGAACATATTCTAACCGGCTACGACCACATCATGTTCTTGATGGGGTTATTATTAATGATAAACGGCATGGGAAACTTGCTAAAAGTGATTACCGCATTCACAATTGCTCATTCAATCACCCTTGGTATTGCAGTCTTTGGAATCTATGCCGTCCCATCCGCCCTCACCGAATCAATGATTGCACTTTCCATATCCTTTATTGCTTTTGAGAACATCTACATACAAAGATTGCAAACACATTCAGCCCATAAAGCCAAAGGATTCCTTTCCAACTTTATTGGGGATGCAAAGAAAAGATGGAGACTAACTTTCTTCTTTGGACTGATTCATGGATTTGGGTTCTCGGCTGCGTTGCGCGAGATAGGAATGCCGGAAGGAACGAGAGCGATTTCCTTATTTTCGTTCAATCTCGGGGTGGAAGCCGGACAATTAATGATTGTTGCTGCCGTGTTTCCGTTTCTGTGGTATGCCCGAAAGAAAATTTATTACAATTTAATGGTTAGGATTATTTCAATAGCAATTGGTGTTGCCGGAATAGCTTTAGTATTTCAACGAATCTGCTTTCCTGAACTCTTTTAACTTATGTTCTTGGCTTTATGTAATTTTGAAGCCTCATAAAATCATACTATGCGTCGTAAATTCATAACAAATCTTGCTCTGGTTCTGGTTCTGAACCTCCTTACGAAGCCCTTTTGGGTGTTGGTGGTGGATAGGTCGGTGCAAAATGCCGTAGGAACAGAAGGTTTTGGGAATTATTACGCCCTTTTTACCTTTTCTTTTATCCTAAATATCTTGCTGGACCTTGGGATTACGAATTACAACAACATAAACATCGCCAAGCACCATTTCTTAGCGAATAAACATGTGTCGAGCATCATTGTTTTGAGGATGTTGCTGGCTGTTGTGTTTATTATTATCTGTTTGTTGGTGGGGATGGTAATTGGTTATCGTGGATTTCAAATAAAATGGCTATTATTCCTGGCTATTAACCAGGTTTTTATTGCCACGACCGCCTATCTAAGGTCGAATATTGCGGGACTTCATCATTTTAAGACCGACAGTATGATTTCGGTGCTCGACAGACTCATTATGATTGCCATTTGCGGCATTCTTTTATGGGGAAACATCACCCATGAGCAATTCAAAATCGAATGGTACCTCTATGCACAGACCGCGGGGTATGCGCTGACTTCTTTCATTGCATTAATCATCGTGATAGACCGGATTAAGCTCAAAAAATTACTATGGAGACCCGTCTTTTTCATTATGATTCTCAAACAAAGCTACCCATATGCCGTCTTGGCGTTGCTGATGACTTTTTATACCTACATCGGGACGGTGATGATCGAAAGATTATTGCCAGACGGAGGCATACAAGCCGGAATATATGCCTCGGCTAACCGCCTTCTCGATGCTTCGAACATGATAGCCCTGCTTTTTTCGGGATTGCTGATGCCCATCTTTGCGCGGATGATCAAACTGCGGCAAAACGTAGAAGAAATGGTGAAATTAGCCGTATCATTACTGATAATTCCGGCTTTGATCGTGGCTTTCGGCTCATTTTTTTATCGCGAAGAACTGATGAGTTTGTTGTATAAGAACAATGCAGGCGAATCTGCCGATGTATTCGGTATTCTGATGTTTTGTTTCGTTGCGATGTCGTCCACTTATATCTTCGGGACGCTGCTGACGGCGAATGGAAACCTCAAACAATTAAACATCATGGCGAGCATTGGGATGGTGATTAATATTTCCTTGAATTTATTCCTTATTCCGCGGTTCAAGGCGACGGGATGTGCTTCGGCAAGCCTGATTACGCAGCTATTGACAGGCATTACGCAGGTGATTATGGTGCAAGTATTATTCAAATTCAGGATGAATTACAAATTCCTCTTGTCGCTACTCGTTTTTATTGGCGGTATCTCGTTAATATATTGGTCGTCGCGCTTTCTTTCTCCGAATTGGAAGGTCTGTTTCGGCATTGCCGTCGCCTCGGCATTTGGTTTTGCGTTTCTGATTCGGTTAATCAGCATTCGCAATATCAAACACATTTTATTAAACGAAAAGTAAAACCCCTTTCAAGCCCTTTTTGGGAGGGAAACATTCTTCCCGATGAAATTAACGTGTTCAGATGGGTAGAAACTGGAGTTTCCGAGCAATCTTAAGGTGACGATTGGGCAAAAATTCCAACAATGGAGCAGACTTAAGGTGACGATTGGGCAAAAGTTCCAACAATGGAGCAATCGTCACCTTGAGATTGGGCAAATGTTCCAACAATAGGGCAATCGTCACCTTAAGATTCGGCAAATGTTCCAACAATAGGGCAATCGTCACCTTGAATTTGGGCAATTGTTCCAACAATGGAGCAATTGTCACCTTGAATTTGGGCAATTGTTCCAACAATGGAGCAATCGTCACCTTGAATTTGGGCAATTGTTCCAACAATGGAGCAATCGTCACTTTGAAATTGGTCAGAAACGCGAAAACCTGCGGAATCTCTGTTTTTGGTTAATATTCTCTTAAATGCCGCGGCAGTGATTTATTAATAACTAAATTTGCCGCCTTAAATTAAATACCAACACGAATGAACAATGTAATAAAAAACGGTTCTGGCTTCGTAATTCGGAACATCGCAATCCTCCTAATCTTCATTTCGATGAATGCCGAGGCTCAAAAAATGAATGCCTACCTCGCCGACCCGACGGGAACGCCGCGAGAACACCAATTGGATTTGGAACGGATGAAATTGGAAGTGAATTTTAAACCCGAAAAAGGGATGGTGATCGGAAAAGTAACCTACTATTTCTCTCCTATCCGGGAGAATGTGGATAGCATCTTTTTCGATGCCCCCAAGATTACCATTGACGAAGTGAGAATTAATAATAAGGTCGAAAAATTCTCGATGAACGATGCCGGAATGACTGTTTTTCCTGCCTCGCCCCTGCATTGGAAGTCGAAAGACAGCATCACGATTACCTATAATTGCATCCCGCGTCGAGGGATTTATTTTATAGGATGGAACGCAAACTCCCCGACCTCAAGAAAGCAGATCTGGACACAAGGGCAGGGCGTTGATAACCGTTATTGGATACCGAGTTACGACGATATGGATGATAAACTGATTACCGAAACCATCGTAACCTTCGATAAGGATTACAAAGTCTTATCTAATGGTACTAAACTGGCTGAAACATCAAATAATAACGGTACCAAGACCTGGCATTATAGCATGACACATCCGCATTCGAGTTATTTGGTGATGCTCGGCATCGGAAAATACGGCATTAAGAATACCGTCTCGAAGAATGGTGTGAAGATGTATAATTATTACTACGAAGACCAAGCAAATTGCGAAATTCCGACCTATCGCGGTGCAGAAAAGATGATGGATTTCCTGGAAATGGAAACGGGATTGCGGTATCCCTGGGAAAGTTATTCGCAAATACCCGTGCAAGACTTCATGTTCGGAGCGATGGAGAACACCACGGCTACCGTTTATGGCGATTTCCTCTATGTGGATGAACGAGCTTTCCTCGATAGAAGCTATATGGGTGTGGATGCCCACGAAATGACGCATCAATGGTTCGGTGATTACGTTACTGCCATTGACGGGAAACATAATTGGCTGCAAGAGAGCTTCGCGACCTATTACTCGAAGATATTTATGCGAAGTTATTATGGCGAAGATCAATATCAATGGAACCGGAGAGGCGAACATAACGCTGCATTAACGGCATCGAAGACGGATCGAAACCCTATCGTTCATACAGCTGGTGGCGGGGCAAGGAGTTATCAGAAAGGCTCGGCAACATTGGATATGTTGCGGTATGTTTCGGGGGATGAGCAGTTTAAATTCGGGATAAAATATTACTTGGATCATCATCCATACTCGAATGTCGAAACGAATGATTTGTTTCGGGCATTTTTTGATGGTATGGGCTTGAATTATGACTGGTTTTTCGATGAATGGCTGTACAAAAGTGGCGAACCGGTCTATGATGTATCCTATCAGGATGTAACCACCGGTGAATCGCTTGAAAGTACAGATATACAGGTTCTGCAAACGCAAGTCGTGGATGAACAAACAGGATTATTTAAGATGCCCATCGTGTTTTCGGTGTATTATAAGGATGGAAGCAACGATACGAAACGCGAATGGGTCGAGAAGCAAAGCACCTTAGTACGGATTCCTAATCCTATGCACAAGAAAATAAACTATGTCTTGTTCGATCCTGGAAGCATCGTCTTAAAGACGGTGAATTTCAAGAAAACGATAGAAGAATTGAAGGCACAAGCTCTGAAAGCCCCAATGATGATTGACAGATATGACGCGCTTCTTGGGCTAAAGACCTTCTCTTTGAATGAAAAAAGAGAGACCCTCTTAAATCTCTTCAAGAAAGAAACCTTCCACGCGATAAAATCAGAGATTCTAGCACAATTAAATGGCGATTTGAACACCGATGTTACGGTTTCTCTCTTCGATATGGCGTTGAAAGACAAGGATAACAATGTTCGGTTGGCTGCCGTGAATAACTTGTTTGATATTCCGAATGAATTACAAAAAGATGTCGAGAAATTGTTGAAAGATTCCTCCTACAATGTCGTAGAAGCCACATTGGAGAAGCTCTCTACGCTCTATCCCGACAAAGCAAAAGACTATTTGGATGCCACCAAGGATGTTTATGGAATCGGCAACAGCATCAAGATAAAATGGTTAGAAATAAACTGTCATTACAACATCAAAAATGTGGGCGATTCCTACAAACAGTTGGTCGAGATGGCAAGTAATAAATATGAATTCCGCACTCGGGTAAATTCCTTCAACGCCTTGCAACGATTGGATTATATCAATGATGAATTCATCAATAATTTGTTCGATGCGTCGCTATATACCAACTCGCGTCTAGCGAATCCGGCAATGGGTGTCTTAGATTTTTATTATAAAACATCGGAAAATAAAACGAAGATTCAAAAGCTTTACAAGGCATTAAAATTAGAGCCTTGGCAAACGACTATCCTGGAGAAATACGGAAGATAATTGACCTTCGTCAAAATCATTTTGCCTACGGTCAAAACCATTTTGATTACAGTCAGAAACATTTTGACTACAGTCAAAACCATTTTAACTACAGTCAAAACCATTTTAACTACAGTCAGAAACATTTTGACTACGGTCAAGACCATTTTGACTACAGTCTGAAACATTTTGACGAACGTAATTTACAAGAAAAAAGAAATTGGCTGAAATATAGAACGATGAATTGATGACCCATAAAATAGGATTGAGGTCTTATTTTATAATATATGTCACTATTATGTCCTGAAAATTGCTTAATTTTGCGGCTATAAAAGATGAAAAATAGGTGTTGCTAATGCTTCAAAAATGATTAAGAAAATAGTAGTTATTGTAGCCATTTTTATATCCGTTGTTTCTGCTGCATTTGCTCAAACAAGTAAGCCTGTAAAGGAAGGGACCAAGGTTGATCACAGTAAGGGTGCATCAAAGAATACAAAGTCTTCAGGGTCTTCACATTCATCAAGTTCGGCTAACGCCATGAAGAAAAGAGCACATAAGGCATCAACCAAAAACGCTAATTCATCTTCCATCTTCCCTACCTTCGCCGAGCAAATGAAAGGCAGCAAGCCTTACATGAGTTTTAATATGAAAACCAAAAGTAGCTTCTCTACGATGATGACGAATTATAAAACGAATAGTATCTTTCCGAACGCCAACACCTCTCAATCTGGCAAGATGACCTTTGCCGGACTTGGAAATAAAAGCAACAGCATGACCTCTGGATCAGGCATTAATACACCTTCTAATAACAATAGTAAAAACTTATATAAACGGCGTGTGAGAGGACCCTTTATCCAGAACTCTTCGTCATATGCAAAAGTGAAATTATTTTCCTTAGGCAGGTTGCATAATAAGTTCTTACCAGAAAAGAAAATCGAACCGGCTTATAACCCTAATTTGCACTATTATAATTTACCAAAAACAAGTCAATAACACAGATGGAACTCAAGCCTGAAATCATTAAGAAAATAGAATTACTCGAAGAGAAATATAGTACCATGGGGCAAGATATTTCCTCCTATCTCGATGGATTATTATACTCCGATTACCTTACCTACTGGGATTATATTCACTTAGACACTTTGCTTACGATGCAAAATCCTAAGACCCATTTCCCTGATGAAGAAATTTTTATCATGTATCATCAAATTACAGAATTATATTTCAAGATGATGCTGAATGAATTCGAACAAATCGCCAATCGTAAAGAGAATCTTGTTGAATTTATGATTGCTCGCATCACCCGTATCAATCGTTATTTTGAAAACCTCACAAGGTCCTTCGATGTAATGATCGAAGGCATGGAGCCAGACCAATTCCACAAGTTCCGAATGTCTTTATTGCCCGCAAGTGGCTTCCAATCGGTGCAATATCGAATGATAGAAATCTGTTCTACCGAATTTATTAACCTCGTTGCAAAAGATGTTCGCGATGATTATTCCAAGAAAGGAAACATAAGTATAGACGAGTTATTTAATCATATTTATTGGCGTGCCGGAGCTACCGAACTCGCCACTGGCAAGCAAACCCTGACACTTATTCAGTTTGAAGAAAAGTATGCTGACAAACTTATTTCATTAGCCAAAAGATATAAAGAAACAAATCTGTTACATCTGTATAAAAGCCTCGATGCTGATGCACAAAAGAACGAAAAACTTATCATCGCATTAAGACAATTGGATGTGAATGTCAATATCAACTGGCCCCTCTCTCATTATAAATCCGCTGTTAAATACTTGCAGAAAGACCCTGAAGATATTAAAGCTACAGGTGGCACCAATTGGCAGAAATACTTGCCTCCTCGCTTCCAAAAGAGAATATTTTATCCCGAACTTTGGACTGATGATGACTTAAATAACTGGGGAAAGAAGTGGGTTGAATCAGTTGTTTTCGGACTTGCTTAATTGACTACTTTTATCCCCAATAATATTAAAACTTCTATACCTAAACCGATAATTTATTCCTTAATCTTCATCTGTTTTGGAATTTTATCCGCTATCTTAGGCATCCTCAATCCCTTTGTCATCA
Source organism: uncultured Bacteroidota bacterium (assembly GCA_903844645.1). Classification (GTDB taxonomy): domain Bacteria; phylum Bacteroidota; class Bacteroidia; order AKYH767-A; family JABDAW01; genus JABDAW01. The sequence continues at coordinate 17,741 of CAIMUP010000065.1, read as the reverse complement.
TAGGTTCTTGGACACTTGAAGGTTTCTCAGCAATACTTTATTCTTCATTAATATTAGTAATACTTGTTGCGTGTATTTATGGAATTATTAAACGAAAAAGATGGGTATTAAAAACAATTTTTAGATGGTATAAAATCAACATCGTCATCCTGTTTTTCAACTTCATTATCTTCACTTTGAACATTGAAACGGTCATTAAATTAAAACAACGAAATGACCCTATCCATACCCATTTATATACCGAATCTCATGTATCATTCACTATGTTTGCATCGTTTTTATTAGGCGTCATATTTTCACTTTATATCATCATCCACTTATCCCGAAACAAGGATTTTTTTATAAAATAAACCTACTTTAGGATAAGATTTTTCATCCTATTATTGCTGCATCCCAAGAGGGGCATGCAGTCATAAAAGGATGAAATAAAAATTGTCCGACACCTCTTCCAAATCATATTTCTATACAAGCGAAACCGTATCCAGGCAATCTGTTTGATGGACAGCGATGCCCTATTCGTTCACGGATTTAGCGATAAAAAAAATGATTTCTCAATCGTTGTGAATTTGTTTTAATGATGTTATAAAAAATGATAAGATTAGCGGCACGAAGGTGCTATTTTTGGACACCTACTTTTCCATAAATTAAGGTCTGATTAAACGATATTAAATGGTAATTGCATACATAAAAAATGTTAACAAGAGGAAAAAGGATGTGACTGCAAGCAATAAAGACGCGACTGCAATGATTTTCGGTGTCGCTGCAACGATTTTCAGTGCCACTGCGATGATTCTCGGCGACACAGCGATGATTCTCGATGACACTGCGATGATTCTCTGCGTGAACAAGACTATTTTCATCGAAAACCCTCCTATGCATGTTTTGCTTATACAAATCAGCACTTTAGCTATATTTGAGAGCATCAAAATAGGGCAAAATGAGGTTTTTTTGCTGAATAAAATAAAAAAAACAGGAATAAAAAATGAAGAAATAGGATTGATGCATTTTGTATAAAATACACAAAATATCTTATCAAAAAGCCATTAAAAACGGGGAGAAGAAAAACATCCTGAATTAAAACAAAACGACCTATTCTTTCTTTTGCGCTTCGCTTAAATGCCGGTAAGCATTCTCAACTATCACGATGCCGTCATCTACGATCACTCCAATAGCCAGTGCGATGCCCGTTAATGACATAATGTTGGACGAGAATCCCAAGGCATTTAGAAAGATGAAACTGGAGGCGACCGAAATAGGGATTTGGATGAGAATGATAAGCGCGCTGCGCCAATGAAAAAGGAAAATCAGGACGATGATCGAAACGCTGATGAAGACTTCGAGGAGCGTTCTTTTGACCGAACTGATGGCTTCTTCGATGAGTTCGCTGCGGTCGTATGCCAATTGGAATTTCACGCCTTCGGGCAATCCTTTCTGTACTTCAGCCACCTTTGTTTTGATGCTCTTTATTACTGCATCGGCGTTTTCATTATATCGCATAACGATGATGCCACCGACCTTTTCGCCTTCTCCGTTTTCATCAAAGATACCGTAACGAATGTCGCCGCCCATCTGCACAGAGCCGATGTCTTTTATCCTTATCGGTGTATTGTTTGATGTGCTGATTGAGATGTTTTCGATCTCGCTGATTGACTTGATATAGCCCAATCCACGGACGATGTAGGACTTATCACTCATCTCGAATTTCCTTCCACCGACATCATTGTTGTTGGATTCAACGGACTTCAAAACATCCATCATCGAGAGATTATAGAAGGTCAGTTTAATGGGATCAATGATGATCTGATATTGCTTTTGGAAGCCACCGAAAGATGCGACTTCGCTCACTCCGGGCAATGTTTGCAAGGCAAATTTAATATACCAATCCTGCAAAGCACGCTGCTCGCCAAGGTCATATCCTTTAGCATCCAAAGTGTACCAAAAGATGTGTCCGACACCGGTTCCATCAGGACCGATGGTCGGAGAAATGCCTTCGGGCAGCAGCTTCTGTGCAAAGTTCAATCGCTCCGAAACCCGCGTCCTTGCCCAATAGATGTCCGCATTATCTTCGAAGACAAGATAAACAAAACTCATTCCGAACATAGACGAACCGCGAATGTTTTTCAACTTCGGAATGCCCTGAAGATTCGCAACGAGCGGGTAAGTAACCTGGTCTTCAATCACCTGCGGACTGCGACCCATCCACTCCGTAAAAACAATCACCTGGTTCTCGGATAAATCGGGGATGGCATCAATGGAATTATGCCTGACTTCGTAAATGCCCCAACCAAACATACATGCAGCAAGGAGCAGCACCAGCAGGCGATTGCGTAACGAGAATGAGATGAGTCGCTCGACCATGTTGTTTATTTCTTTTTAATCTCGGTTAATTTCATGCCGCATTTAGGACATTTACCCGGCTTGATAGAAATAACTTTGAGATCCATTTCACATTGCTAAAACTTCTCTCCGCTCTTCAACTTCGTGGTATCCATGTTGAAGATTTGTTTAGTGATTTCCGTTTTCTTTTTAGTGGAATCACTGGCATTGATTGGACCAACTATGGTCGCTGAACTGTTGTGCCCACTCAATATCATGATGAGTGCTGCTGCTGATAAAATGATTACTTTTTTCATACTTCTATTTATTAATTATTAGAGATTTTATTTTCATTCCTGGCATATCATGATAGATATCCTGATGACCTTCCATAGGGCTGGCACCACGCTTAAAGACATACTCGCTATTGAGCAGATAAGCACCCGAAACAACTACAACATAACCATCTGATAAGCCATCAAGGATTTCAATGCTGGTGCTGTTTTGCATGCCGATTGTTACCATTTTGTTTTCAAATACGACATCTTTATTTCTCACCCAAACATTGGCTCCTTTACTGTCAATAATTACAGCGTCATCAGGCAGAGTGAACGATTTGTGTTTCTCCGTTTGAAGAACAATGTTGGCGAGCATACCAGGTTTAATTTGTTGAGAAGGATTGATGATTTGAAACCTCGCCAAGACAAATCTTTCAGGCGATTGCACTTGTGGATCAATGAAAATAACCTTGCCAGTATATGCTTCATCACTTGCGGAAGCAACGTGAAACTTAGCTTCCGTTCCAACCTTTAAATAGGGTAGATAAGGGAGATAAACCTGCGCCTCAACCCATAAAGAACTCATCGAAGCCAATCGAAAAAGTGTCATACCCGATGATACATAATTCCCTTCTACCACGCTGGTTTCAGTGACAAATCCTTCCGCTGATGAATAGACAGAGATGTACTCAATGATATGCTTTGAAGTTTTGATTCTATTGATTTGCTCTTCGCTCATTCCATAAAGCAATAACTTTTTCTTTGCTGCGGTTGCAAAGCTTTCTGATGCATTTGATTTTTGAATTACATAAAGATATTCGGATTGAGCAGCATTCAAATCCTCGCTATATATTTCATAAAGCAATTGTCCTTCGCTAATATAATCACCTACGTTCTTCACCAACAACTTTTCAATCCGTCCTTGAACTCTTGAGCTAATCGCCTCCGAAAGATTTTGATCAAATGTAACTTTCCCTGTAAGAGTAATTTCTTTTGATAGCTCATGTATTCGCAAGGTATCGAATGTTATGTTGGCTAATTTTATTTGCTGTTCACTCAATTGAATTTGTCCAGGCTTGAGATTATTCCTTTTTACTTTAATCAATTTCATGTGGCATATAGGACAGTTGCCGGCTTTGTTCTCAATAACTTGCGGGTCCATGGAGCAAGTATAATACTCATCAGGTCCCGCCATATCAGCATGATTAGTTTTCTTTATACATGAAGCATTCATCAGCAATAGCAGCATTGTTAGCATGATGAATAAACGGTTTAAGATATTCTTATTTCTGTTCATTGGTATCAGTTTGAATAAAACTTTCGCTATCCACAAGGAATTGTGCATTCAACGAAACTTGATCATTGAATTGCAAACCATCAATGATTTGCACTAATGAATCAGTGGTCATTCCAGCATGGATTGCCTTACTTATAAAATGGTTATTGGTTTTAAGAAACACAACTTTATTTTGCCCTAATGACACTACCGATGATTTTGGTAGCCACTGTCCGGTAATTTCTTTTGATGCAATCTTTGCTGTAACAAGAGTCCCTATTTTCAAATGGTGAGCTTCTATGCTCTGTATATAAACTCTTGCTTTAATCGAAGAAGTATTTTGACCAGAAACTGGTTCAATAACATTGATGCTTGCTTGTATGGAATTTGTGGAATTTGTTTCAACATTCAAGGTAACTTTATCACCAAGTTTTATCATTGCTGCATCCTTTGGATAAATATTCAAAACCGCCCAAACCCGGCTCGTATTATAGACTGCAAAGATTGCTTGTCCACTTTGAACATACATCCCTTCCTTGATTGTTAAAGCAGAATTTTGAGATGAAGGTATATCTTTAATTTGCTCTTGAGTATTTGATTTTGATGTAGTATTCATGTCTGAACTTCCACCACTATTCATACTTGAATTAACTCCATTACTACCACTACCGATATCGTGAATATGTCCGGTATATGAACTATAGATTGGTAGCGGGTTTATCGGCTTCTTGCTTGTTTCAATTTGTTTGATTTGTTCATCTGATAAGCCAAGGAAATGCAGTTTTTGTTTTGATGAATTAACCAATGAAATATCACTTGAGGAGTTATTCAAAAGAAAGATAAAGTCCTCTTGTGCAGTAACAATTTCGGAGCTATAGATATCCATTATTCGTTGCCCCTTGACAACATTTTCAAAATTAAATCTAACGTAAAGCTTCTCAATTCGTCCACTGAATCTTGCACTGATTGTATTCATTAATCGTGGATCATAAGTTATTAAACCTGTTGCAGTAATGACTAGAGTAATCGTTTTTTGAACAAGCGAAATTGTTTTCAAATCACTGAACACAACTTGATTGGTCGGTTGTTCCAAGCCACTCAAATCAATGGTCTTTGATGTCGTAATATGCTTGTGTTCATCCCTGTTACAGGAAAGATTTACCAACAACAAAATGCAAATAGAGAGAAGCCGAATCCTGCTAATCAATTGTCTACCGTATCTCCAATTCCTTTTCATATTCCACTTGTAATTTAAGGAGTGTGTTCAATTGCTCCAACTCATTTATCTTCGCCATTCGATACATTTTCAAACCATCTAATACCATAAATAAATCTTCAGTATTTTGTTCATAAGCTATCAATGAAGTCTGATAACTTTTATAATATGCCGGGAGAATATTCTCTTTATAATTTGTCAATTGTTGCTTCGTAGTTTTTATTTGATATTGCAGAGAGGCAAGCATACCGGCGGTTTCGTTGATGAGTGACTGCTTTTGATAACTGATTGCATTGGCAGAATTTTCCAGTCCTTTAATGTTCGATTTATATTCTTTGGAAGCCCAGGGTACAATCGGAATTGTAACCATTCCCATCGCAGCAAACGAATTTGGCATCGCCCCAAGTGCTTGCATGTGACTTACTGAAATCCCATAGTCAGGGAACCGTTTTGATCGCTCATATTCTTGCTGAAGTTTAATCGAATTAATACTTGCATCGAAGTGTTTGATATCGCTCCGTGATGCAGCAATGGCTGCCGTATCAGGCAATTGCAAATCATAATTGCGAGAAATAAAATTCGTATCAACAGAAAATTCAAGAGTTTTATCAACATCCATCAGCGTATTGAGTTCCACATGTTTCATCTTCACATCGCCCTGCAACATCGTTTCCATATTTCGTAATTCATACAATTCGGCTTGGGCTTTATAAATAGTATTGAGTTTTTCTTTGTTGTAAGTATATCGAATTTGCCCCACCTGAATGATATAATTCAACAAGGAATCTGTCTGAAGAATCAAACCCCTCTTCATTTCCAATACCACCCATTCGTAATAATTTTTCTTCGCCGCTGCAAATAATTCATTCCGTTTCGCCGCCTTCTCATGCCATTCCATGTGCGTCAACCCAAGCATATAATTATAATTCGCTTTTTGTTTCTTTGGATTTGGAATCATTTGTTCGGCAGAAATCATCCACATACCATCACTAAAATTTTTGTAAGGCACTTGCCAGGGACCCGTCGAAATCTTTGGAGGCATCCAGCTTTTTGTGATCTCTGAAAAGTTAGTTGCGGCGTTAATTTGTTCGTCATACATCTTGAGCATCGGATTGTTTCTTTCGATTCGATTCAAAATGGAATCCAATGGAAGGACTTGCCCTAAGGAAATAGCGTATTCTCCAATAAGAATAAGTAATAGGATTAGGTAACTATTCAATTTATTCATAATTTAATCTAATAAACTGAATTTTAAGCATTTTAGGGAACTCCCTAAAAGATTTAGGGGACTCCCTAAAAGATTTGGGGAACTCCCGAAAAGATTTAGGGAACTCCCTAAAAGATTTAGGGGACCCCCGAAAAGATTTAGGGAACTCCCTAAAAGATTTAGGGAACTTAATAAATGACTCTTTCGATCTTCAAAAAGAGAAAGAAATAGTAATATGATGCTATACTTCTTCATTTTTACCTGGCATAATTAGTTTTCCATGTTTCTTCAGTTCTCTTTCTTTTACGATTTCATAAACCACAGGGGTGATGAGCAAAACATAAATTGTAGAAGAAATAACTCCACCAATTAATGGGATTGTGATGGGGAGCATGATGTCGCTGCCCGTACCTGTCGCCCACAAAATGGGGATTAAACCGAAGAGCGAGACGGAGACAGTCATGAGTTTTGGACGGAGGCGTTGGGTGGCGCCATCGGTGATGTATTTGCGCAAATCTTCTTTGGTGATGGTGGTGGATGAATTGCCTTTGTCGGTAATTAATTTCTCCATGAATTCGTTGAGATAAATCATCATGAGCATGGCTGTTTCGACCGCTACGCCGAACAATGCGATGAAGCCAACTGCAACTGCAACGGAAAGATTTACTCCATAAAAATAGACCATGTAAATGCCGCCTATCAGGGCGAATGGGACGGTTATCATGGTGAGTAATGCTTCTTTTAAGGACTTGTATGTGAAATAGAGTACCATGAAAATTATGAGGAGAACGATGGGTACTATCATCATTAATGTTTTGTTGGCACGGAGCTGATTCTCCCACTGGCCGCTCCATTCGAGGTTGTAGCCACGTGGTAATTTGGAGAATAATTTGTTTAATTTTGTTTGTGCTTCTTTCACCGTGCTTCCTAAATCGCGGTCGCGGACGTTGAATAAAACTGTGCCGCGTAGCATCGCATTTTCAGAATTAATCATCGGTGGTCCTTCGGAAATGGAAACGTCTGCAACGGATGAAAGCGGGATGCTTCCGTAGTTCATTGTTTTGATTGGCATCTGCCGAATCGCATCGAGACTATTGCGTGAATCCTGGGCAAACCGAGCATTGACGGGGAAGCGTTCTCTGCCTTCAATCGTGGTCGTGAGGTTCATTCCACCTAATGCGGTTTCGATATACATATTGACATCATCAACGCTTAAACCATACTTTCCGATTTCATCTTTCTTGATGGTGATATCTACATAACGACCTCCGGTAATTGGTTCTACATAGAGATCTTTTATGCCATCAATTCCTGCTAATTCATTCTTCATTCTTGTGGCGAGCGCATAGATGGTATCGAGGTTTTGTCCATATACTTTCAAGCCGACATCGGTTCTTATTCCTGTCGAAAGCATGTTGATTCTATTGATGATGGGTTGCGTGAAACCATTGACTACACCGGGGATCTGGAGCTTTGCATTCAATTCATTAATGATATCTTCTTTGGTTAATCCTGCTCGCCATTCTGTTTTTGGTTTTAATAGGATGATCGTTTCAATCATGGAGATTGGAGAATTATCAGTCGCGGTATTTGCTCGCCCTGCTTTGCCTAAAACATTCTTTACTTCGGGAATTGATTTGATGATTTTATCTTGTACTTGCAGGATTCTTTTTACTTCGGAATTGGAGACATCGGGTAATGTTACGGGCATGAATAATATCGAACCTTCATCCAAAGGAGGCATGAATTCGGTACCCATCTGGAACATCATGAGTGCGCCTACAATCAATGCTATAAGATTAATTCCAAGGACTGTTTTGCGCCAAACCAAGCACCATGTTATTATCGGAGTGTATATCTTTTCTAAAGTCCGAGTAATGGGATTTGCACTCTCTGGTTTCAGTTTTCCTTTCATTAAATAGGAGATTAAAACAGGTGTGAGTGTTATCGCGAGGAAGGCATCAATGATTAAGATAAATGTTTTTGTCCAAGCAAGGGGATGGAATAATTTCCCTTCCATTCCGGTCAAAAGAAAGACAGGAAGGAACGACGCGATAACCACTATTGTGGAATAAAACACGCCTGGTCCGACTTGACGAGAGGACTTTTCAATTATCTTTAACCGTTCTTTTTTATTCATTAATTATTTGATTTATCAATTTACTTTTTAAACAAAACGCACTTAGCCGAAGCATCATAAAATGATGTCGGCAACGATAAAGTAATTAATAAATCAGATAAGGAAAACCCCGTAAGCCAAGTAAACAGGTTGCTTACGAATCAACGGGGGCGGATGGAGCAATGCTAATGATGGTGCATCGTTAGCGATACTATTATTAAATAGTTCAGAGAAAGTGGGATAATAAAGAGTGGACACATCGGCTATGATTCCTTTTATTTGAATGGAGGGCGAATGCGTGTCTTTAACCTTCACGAAAAACACTTTGGTAACACAGCAATCCTTGGTGTTTTTATCATCCATGCAACCTTTTCCGGCATTCAGATGAGCGAAGAAATAGCTCTCCTTGTACTTCCCGCAGCAATAGAAGTTACTGCCGCTCACTCCGCAAATGGAGAGAAAGTAAATAGCTGTTATTAAAATAATAGGAGTCCTTTTCATCTTATTCATGGGTGCAAAAATAGGGAATAGTTCTTTAGCTCCCAAATAAATCTGTACTACTTAGAATAAAAAACCTATCCGTATGCCGCCACTGACGCCAAGAAAAGAATCTTCAGAGAACCTCGCGAAAACATAGTTATAAGCATTCCCTTTATAATCACTGTTATAGGAACTATACTGCGGTTGATCAGTACCATAATCTACGATAGAATATCCGATGCCTCCAAAAATATCTATTACAAAGCTATCCTCAAAAACAAATTGCTTGCCCAACTGAATATGCAAGCCACCAACCGTATATCTATCCGTATATTTTCCATTGCTCGAAGGACTGTAATAATAATAATTAGCTGTGGTCTCGGTATAATATCCTAAATATCCTTGAAAACGGATGTATCCGCCTTTAAGAATGTGGGCATAATGTTGCCCTCGTGCATAAAAATCGGGTGCATGCATCAACTTATATCCAAAGCCAAAAATCGCGCCTGCATCGGTCCTGTAATTATCTGATTTTATTCCAAGACCGACTATGGTTGCACTCGTTTCCCAACTTTCTCCTGGTGCCACACTGCGTTCATAAATCATCGTTGTATGATTCAGTGCCGGAGCGAGAAAATCTATCTTCAAATCACTTTTATGCTGGCTTGCATAATGTTCGGGATTCACCATGTCGCTAACAAACTGATGCGTCAAACCATTCGCAAAAACGATTTTCTGAATATCGTCTTTATCAATGCCCATGATGATACTGTCTTTGCCATTCGGAGAAATATATTTCACCATATCGGGCAGCACTTCGGTAACTTTTGCGACCAATATCTTTCCGCTTTTCTTATAAATCGTATCATTGGCAACTTGAGAAAAAAGATGGGTGAAGGAAAGAAACATCACCAGGATTGCGAGGACAACTTTTACGGTTTTCATGTTCATAATTTATTAGTTATAAGAAATATCTGTCGCGGCAAAATTAGGAATATGAATCGAGATATGCAAATAAATCATTCCCAAAATGCCTTGTTCATCGGTCGTACGCTCATGACAAGTTTCTGATTGGGAGTGAAGTTAATCCTTTTCGATAACCTTGCATTAATACTAATGAATAGCATGTTTGGGAATGCAGAGTGGGTGATGATGGTAGCGAATTGGGAAGCGGTATTCATAAAATGTACCATTGTGCAGGCTTATTCGGTGATGATGAAGACGAGTTTGGATGCTGTATTGGCGATCTCTTTCATGGTATTCACCAATTCGATGGCTGTTTTAGCTTGTTTTAATACGATGTTAGCCAGTATGTGTGTTCCGAAGCCTTTCGGTGATGCTCCGAAGCCTTTCGGTGGTGTTCCGAAGCCTTTCGGTGATGCTCCGAAGCCTTTCGGTGATGTTCCGAAGCCTTTCGGTGGTGTTCCGAAGCCTTTCGGTGATGTTCCCAAGCCTTTCGGTGATGTTCCCAAGCCTCGCAGTGATGTTGACTTGGGTTAATATGTTATTGACTTGGGTTGATGTGATGTTGAATTGGGTAAATATGATGTTGAATAAGGTAAATATGATGTTGAATAAGGTTCATGTGATGTTGAATAAGGTTCATGTGATGTCGAATAAGGCTCATGTGATGTTGAATAAGGCTCATGTGATGTTGAATAAGGATTATGTGATGTCGAATTGGGATCATGGAATGAAATATCTGACATCTTTCATAATGACTCAATAAAAAGCAGCATAAAAGTCTATAGAAACTGAATTATGAATGAGGTCTAATACAAGTAGTAGCAAGCGAAATTCGAGGTGTGGCAATTGCCTTTTCGGTGATCGTATCAGTATTTATTGGGCTTCTTTTATCCAATTCATCCCTTTCCATAAAAATTTCTGTGCAAGGGGATTCCTTAGTTCCATTCAAAAGTTATTTTTGCCATGATGAATTTCCTGAAACTGCTGTTCAAATTTCTGAAAACCTCCTCGTCTGGGCTGCTTCTGTTTGTGCTATTATTTGATGGTTTAATACCCGATTTATTCGGGCAGGAACAAACTTTTTCCTTTGAACATATCGGGCAAAACGAGGGACTTCCGAATAGCTCTATCCGGTGTATTCTTCAAGACAGTGCAGGGTTCTTGTGGTTTGGTTCGCAGTCAGGGTTAATACGATTTGATGGCAAACATTTCAAGACGTTTCGGAATGAACCGGGCGACACTACTTCTATTTCTAATAACACTATCTGGACATTGTTCGAGCATCGGAATAAGTTGTTCGTAGGTACTGTTTTCGGTGGCTTATCTATTCTTGATTTGACCACCAATACTGCCCATTCTTATCAATATAAGAAAGATGTTCATGGTACTTTGGCAGCCAATGATATTAAAGAAATAAAGCTTATCGGTAACTCTTATTATATTGCTACTTCTCGTGGAATATGTATTAGCAGGGCGGATGAACCATTCCATTTTATAACCTTGAAACATGATGCAAATGTTTCCAATTCGCTGTCTTCGGATGAAACATATTGTGTCGAATCGGATGATAGGGATGAGTCTGTTTTCATAGGGACGTTTAAGGGAGGATTGAACAGATATTATTTGAAGACAGGGATGTTTAAACACTATCTTCATACTTCTGATAACAAGCATTCCATTGCAGGAAACATCGTTTATAGTATCACAAAGGCAGGGGGTGGCATGTATTGGATAGCTACCAATGCAGGGCTGGAACGGTTTGATAGTAATACAGAAACATTCGCACTTGTTGTGAGGAAAGAAGGTGGAAGTTCGGATGATGAAATAAACTGTTTGATGAAAGATAGGGATGGAAACATCTGGTTTGGTACTACCAACAATGGAATCTATATTTATACAAAAGACAACAGTACTATTCATCTTCTTCATGATGAAAAACGTAAAGAATCATTGAGTGGGAATGATGTATATAGTATGCTTCAGGATAAGACTGGTGGTATCTGGATTGGTACGATGACAGGGGGCTTGAATTATTGTATGCCGAAGCAGAATCTCTTTAATTTTATTCCTTGTGATAAGAAAAGCAAGGGCGATATCAATGATGAAATGGTCTTGAGTGTGTATGAGGATCCTTTTCAGAATGTGTGGATTGGGGGTTTGCAGAATGGTTTGTATGAATTGCGCAATACTGATCATAATATCATTAATTATAAACATCAGGAACATAATCCAAATTCTATTTGTGGCAATGCTATTTTCGCAAGTTATTATTCGGAGAGATGGAAGCTATATTTCTTTGGGACACGCAGTGATGGATTGAGCATTTACGATGCTTTAAAAGATCGGTTCACCACTTATCTGGATGCTAATGACAGTATCTTCAATCAAACAAGGAGGAGGATTAATTGTATTTTGGAAAGCAAGAGCGGGATGCTATATTTTGGTGCGAATTGTTTGATTAGTTATGATGTGAAGGAGAAGAAGTTTGGGTATTATCTGTTGAAGTATGACAATACACATGATAAACTTAATTCTTATCTGCATGCATCGGCGATGGCGGAGGATGATGAAGGGAATATATGGATTACAAGCAGTGCGGGTGTGCAGATATTTAATCCGAAGACGAAGGCGATGAAAGTATTTGTGCATGATGCGAAAGATGCTACAACTATCAGTAGTAATGATGTATTTGGGATTGTGCATACGAGGAAGGGGCAGACATGGATTACTACTGCCGGCGGAGGATTGAACTACTATGACCCTACTACTAAATCATTCAAAATATTCACCGAGAAGAACGGTCTTTCCGATAATACTTTGTATGGTATTATGGAAGTTGCGAATGGCGATTTGTGGATGGTGGGAAGCAATGGTTTGATTCGATTTGCACCGCCTGTGTACCCGATGAGGGCTACTACGTTGCATTGTAGTTTTTATACATCTCAAGATAAACTGCCTGTGTCTAACTTTGTCGGGAGTGCATATTGTAGTGGCAAAAGTGGGAAAATCTATGTTGGGGGGACGGAGGGTTTGATGTATTTTCAGCCTGATTCTTTGCTGCAAAATAAGTTTGTGCCTCCGGTTGTGCTTACGGACTTTTATTTATTCAATAATCGTGTTGGTATCAATGATTCGACGAAGCTATTAACGAAAGATATTGCGCAGACAAGGGGGATCAAGATGAATTATCAGCAGAACTTTTTTGGGTTTGAGTTTGCGGCTTTGAGTTTCTATCATTCTGCGAAGAATGAATTTGCTTATATGCTCGAAGGTGTGGATAAAGATTGGATAAAGACGGGTATTAATGACAGGGCAAGCTATACGGGTGTGCCGCCTGGGGATTATGTTTTCAGAGTCAAAGCATGCAACAACGATGGGCTCTGGAATGAGATCGGTACGAGCATTAAAATTATTATTACTCCGCCCTGGTGGCAAACAATTTGGTTCAGGATACTTGTTGTTGTTGTTTGCATCGGGTTGATTTATCTCTCTTTTAAAATATATGCCAACAGGAAACTGATGAAACAAAGGATTGAATTGGAGAAGCTGCAAAACATTATGAACGAACGCTCTCGGATTGCATCGGAATTGCATGATGATCTGGGTTCGGGGCTTACTAAGATCTCGATGATGAGCCAACTTGCAGGGAAGACATCGGGGGAGAAGCAACAGGGAACATTGGATAAGATTACGACCGAGTCATCGGACATGGTGGATAAGATGAATGGCATTATCTGGGCAATGAATTCGCAGAATGACTCACTGCCGAATCTTCTTTCCTTCATCAAGATTAATGTGTTCGAGATGTATGAGGATTCCACTATTAAACTACTATGGAATACCCCTGCATCCATCCCCGAAATACCGGTGTATGGCGAAACAAGGAGAAATATTTATCTTGTCGTCAAGGAGGCTTTGCATAATGTGTTGAAATATTCCGATGCCACGCAAGCGATAGTGAACATGATACTCATCAACGACGAATTGACGATTATTATTGAGGATAATGGGAAGGGTTTCGATGCCTCACCCCCGACCCCTCTCCAAAAGCGAGGGGAGATTAGCCGGAAAGGGGGCAATGGTTTATTAAACATGAAAAGGAGGATGGAGGAGATTGACGGAGCCTTCGATATTGCATCGAAAATGGGCAGCGGAACGAAGGTCTCGATAAATATCCCTTTGAAGTATTATACAAAAGTATAATTGTTGTGCGTGATTGCTTAAACTAATTTCGCAGCCTTAATTAATAGACAAATTATGGACATGATAAAAGTGGCGATGGTGGAGGATAATAAAGACATCAGCGAGCTGATGCAGTTGATTATTTCTACTGCCGAGGATATGGATTTTATCCATGTGTTTTCCTCTGCCGAGGATGCGCTGAAGGTGTTGGCGGAGGACCCGATGGATGTCGTGTTGATGGATATTCATCTGCCTGGTATTACTGGCATTGAATGTGTTCGACAACTTCTCCCAATGGTTCCTCAAACCCAGTTTCTGATGTGTACGGTTTATCAGGATGATGAGAATATTTTCGAGGCTTTGAAGGCGGGAGCGACGGGGTATATCATTAAGAAAACGCCTGCCGATAAATTGCTCAATGCCATTCGGGAATTGCATGATGGCGGCTCGCCTATGTCGCCTGCTATTGCAAGGAAAATTCTTTCCTCATTCAAGACTCCTGCCGAGCCTCGGATGAATAAACATGCTGATATTCTTACGGAGCGGGAGAAGGAATTGCTCCAATTATTGTCGCAAGGTTTATTTTATAAAGAGATCGCTGACCAGTTGAATATTGCGTTGATTACTGTGAAGAAGCATTGTAATAATATCTACCGGAAGCTGCAGGTAAGTTCCAAGACGGAGGCTATTAATAAGGTATTTCGGGATAGGTAGGAGGAGGGATAGGTTCTGTCTTTTGTTCCCTGAACGTTGTATTCATAGGTTTTAAAGGTATATCTGTGTGAATCAACGCTGTATTTGGAGGTTTGAACGCTGTTTTTGTCTGAAAAAGTTCTGCATTTTGATACCTTAAACCCCTTACTCCACCACCACCTTCCGCTCCATCACCCCATCCCCATTCTGCAACAAGACCATGTAAAGCCCCTTCGCTATCGAAGACAGATTCAATTCACAGTGATTATCCCCAATGACCGCAGTATGGCTTTGATTCACAACAACCCTCCCCATCACATCTATCAACCGAAGCGTATAGCTTTGTTTTTTATTAGATGAAAAAGTAATCGTCAGCTTATTCTTGGCGGGGTTGGGATAAACATAAACCGAGTTCACATTTTTAGTATTCCCCTTGATTCCAGTCGAAATATTCACTGTACTCATCGTAGTATTCGTAACCACTGGCGCATTATAATCGAAGTAGATATAACCAGTATTACTAATGTGCGTCCCTATCGGATATTGCTGTCTTAACTTCACTTTGTATTGCACATAGCCGTGACTTGCTGGTTCGTTGCTGTTGCTATCAGGAAGGTTAATATTAGGGAAATTAAACTTCACCACACCATTATCATAAACCTGCGTCATGGGCAAATGATTGTATGCAATGACCTGAAGACTGAAAGGATCTAAATGACTATCCAAGGTATCTATGATAAAAATATTATTGGCTTGTGCCGTTCCTGTGTTCTGATAATTTATGGTATAAGTAAGCCATTGCTGCGAAGGATTGATGTCGCCTTCCGGTGATACTTGTTTTTCATTCGGGTCATAACTTCCATAGATCGTAAAACAATCCGAGCGGGTATTATTAGTAGTATCAATATCACCATTGGTGGGGGTTACTGTTACATTCACACAAATATGTTGACCAATAATTGCAGTGGTCTTGGTATATAATTTCAAAGAAAAACTATCCGGGACAATCGTTGAATAATCTGCAATATTCCAAGTAATAGTATAGATACTATTCGTTGAATCTACAGTACTTGGAGGTATTCCATTGTACCCTGTGTAAAAAACATCCCCGGTAATAACACAAGTTACTGTTCCAGCTAATGATCCTCCGCAATGGTAATGACTATAGTAAGAAGAATAATCTCCTGATGGCATATTAAATATTGAGGTATGCCCGGGAACAAATCGAGGATGCTGAGTTAATGCAAAAACTCCAACATCAAATCCTGTCCGACAAACGAAAGGAATATTTTTAACTATACTATTAGTCAGATTGGTAACAATAACTGTAGTATCCGATGGTTGCATACATGCAGGAAAAATAAAGGGCAAAGTAGTATCCGCAATTCTCAAATAATAAGTACCCAAAGCATTTGGATGAAATACAAACATCCCACTGGAATCGGTATAGGATGTATGTAAAATAGTATTTGCCGAATCGAGCATCCATACCCTGATATTATGCAGCCCGGCTTCCATCGTATCAAGCATACAATTTGCATTTGAATCCAAATATATTGTCCCACTTAGATACAGATAATCACAATTATTTGGATTGCTTGTAATACATAACGGATAGTTTGTCAATGCGGGGCTGCACGATTGATATACATTAGGATAATTAGGCAAACAAGCTATCCCTATATTCGTATAATCAAGCCATCCCGTATAATCAGGCAAAAAAGGAATACATGTTAAATTTGGATTATTTCCAATATAAATTTCCCAAAGGCTTTGTGGAAATTCAGGTAGGGATGTCAATAAATTATTACCGCAATAAAGCGATTGCAAGATATTGGATAATGGGGGAATACTTGTCAATTGATTGTTTTGACAATAGAGATTAGACAAAGTATATGGCAAAGGTGGCAATGCTGTTAATAAATTGCTCGAACAATCCAAATTTCCAAGCCCATTTGGTAATGTTGGCAAGGAAGTTAAGTGGTTTGAATCGCATTGCAATATTCCAATTGTATTCGGTAAAGTAGGCAAGGAAGTTAGTTGGTTGTATCCACAAATTAAGTATTGAAGTGAATCAGGTAATGAAGGTAATGAGGTTATCGCATTGACATCTACTTCCAATGATTTCAAAGTAGATGGCAGTGATGGTAATGAAGTTAAGTGTCCATCACGAAGCATCAATTCTTTTAAGTTAGAAGGTAATGTAGGAACTGATGTTATGGGCGCATGCTGACAATCAAAAGTAACTATATTACTAGTCAAAGCCGGAAGACTAGTTAATGATGAACCTACAAAAAAGAAATATGTCAGAGAATTTGGAAACGAAGTAATAGAATGTATGCTATCATCCCAAATATTCAAATATCGAATTGAATTAGGCAATACCGGAATCGAGGTAATAGAAGCAAAGTTGGTATTGTTAATTGAAAATGTATCAAGGTTAGGAGGAAATTGTGGAAAAGAAGTCAATGGTATATGCGTTAAAGCTAATGAATGCAATGCAGCGAAATATTGAATTCCCGTCAAATCATGGATGGTACCACTTGGCTGAATACTTAAATTAGTTACAGTCATAAGCCCCGCACACGTCGTATCCATCTGATTCCCGACCATACATCCAGGATAATGACTTTGCAACCAGGTTACGAAACCAGCATCAGGAATCGTTACATACTGCGCCTTTGCGGCATTGGCAGAGAAGAAAAACGAAACTGCGATTACAAAAACTTTGGTGAAGGATTTAATTTTATTCATGTCTTTAGAATTTAATTATAAAGGCACGAAATTACTAAAAACTTATTTAAAAAAATCCTCCCGACTTGCGCCGAGAGGACATTAATCTTTAAACTTTAAACCCTTACACCGATGGTACGACCAATCCCATCACGGTGATGGTGGTATCTTTGCTGATGGTGCCTACTTCTTCTCCCCCGAAAAGATAAAAGGCTTTGTAGCTCCAAACAGCAGAGGTTCCTACGGCTGGCAATGCGCTCATATCGGTAAATTCG
>CAIMUP010000064.1 GCA_903844645.1 uncultured Bacteroidota bacterium | reverse complement strand
TTTTCTCTTAATAACGCATCATTTTCCCGAAATCAGGAGTGATTTCAGGAAAAAAACGAATGATTTCCCAAAAAAAACGGGTATCAAATCCGATTTCACCCATCATCGCCAAAGAAAAACGGGACGGGGAAACGGAAGGATGGAAATCCGTTTTCGATCGTTATTTTAATCGCATATAAGTGGGCCACAATCCGACATCGTGTTTCTCTGGCGGCGGTCCTTTCTTCTTAATCTTGAACGAAAAAGCATTCTCCCGATTCGTATCGCCCTTTCGCTTTCCTTTGCCTTGCATGAATGAATCGCCGCTGCCTCCTCCCTTTTTTATTTTTGATCCTCCGGCAGCAAACGGACTGCTCTTTCCGGCTCCGCCATGCCCTGTTGCCGAGTTTTTTTGAAACGGACTCATCGCTTCCATCACTCCGTGGAGAATTCCATGCCCTCGAAATGAATCACCACATCCTCCCGTGCTGTGACTGGTTATAAAGCTCTTTGAAAAGGGAGAAAAATGTTCCATAATATGGTGCGATGGGGTCGTCATTACCGGTGATAAAGAGGAATTGGAACACGATGCAAACAGAAGAAGCACCCCTGTAATAAAAGGTAAAAGGAATCGGTTGTTATCGGTAATGAATTTCATTTTATGTCGCTTCATACACCGCAAAGATAGTAAAAGTTACAGTTTATGATGGATTGAACCGTGCGAATGTGAATTCTATTTCTATATATTTGCCCACTTAAAATAATATTTATTGCCCATGCATAATCTTTAACAACCAATCGTAGTGAAACATCCCGAACCATCGCATAAATTAGAGGATGTCATTTCCATGTCAGAATTCATTAATCTTTTAAAAGAAGAAGAAGATTATTGGACACCCGATCAAACAAATACAAAGCTCATGATCACCAAACTTCGTAAAATCTTTTACGATGAATGGGGCTGGAGTTCGGAATTAATTAAAGGTGCTGCCGCCATTCCACAGCGGTATGTTGTGCAAATAGTAGATACCCCGTCCGAACATACCAAGGTGGTGCGTCGTTATGTAAAACATGTTCAAATTTCCAAGCATCGGGAAGTAACCTATGGTCCAAACGACCGTGTTTACGGGAATAGCCGAGTTGGTACCTCGCCTTTCATTTATAAAACCGACCATCAAGAAGTGATTCTTCCGGATGGAACTTATTGTGATGCGGCGCACATACTTGCCGGCTTGGATGCGTATAATTATTTGGCGATGGTTACGCCGCTTCCCTCGTGGTTAGGTTTTATTGCCAAGTTGTTTCCACATGTTGATTCTAATGTAGATATTGTTACCTGGTTGGGAGACATCGCAAGCTCATCTGTAGATTTTTTAATGACGTATAAACGAGATAAAGAACGCCCGTTGAGCGTGGAAACCGAACAGAAATATATTAACCGCGATGCACCCGGGTCAGACATGCTGGGGGATATAGAGCCTTATGTAATAGCCAAAAATTATGATGTCGGTTCCACCAATGGGAAGCGATATACTGATATATTAGAGGATTATTACTTCGGAACCGATGCAATACGTTCGCATCGGTTCTCTATTTATGCAGCGGCTGTCGGCTTAAAGAACTTTAATGGCACAAGCTTCGCTAATGAACGCGATTGGATGACATATTATAAGAAACAATTGCGGGATAATTGTTCGTTCCAAGCCTTTAGTTTAACGGATGAAACTTCATTAAAAAGTATCTGGCTTCCCTTGATGATATGGCTGAATGGGCATCAGGATGTATTGAAACTGGAATTGCTGTTGGAGATTTATCTCAAGACTTTAAAAGAGGAAATTAATAAAGAACCTAAGAAATAAGACGATGGATTTACAACGAAGACTTTATTATCTGTTGCTTGCAATTATCGGCATCTTTATCCTGCCTTATATAGGAGGATGTGTTTGGGTTTATTTTAACACCCCAGACAATCAATTCCCTGCAAGCTACTTTGAATACCCGCCATTAACAGCAGAACCAAAGGCACCGTACAATCAAATTGTATTTATCATTATTGCTATCATGTTTGCGGCAGTTGCTTTGCTTTATTTATTTCCAAGATTATTTGGATTTAAGAAAGGAAATATCACCGATCTTATCATGCCACCCATGCCCAAGGTTTCTTATCCTAAATGGTTTTGGATTGGATTAATAATGCAAGCTGGGACATTGTTTATTCTTTGGGGCAAGTTCAGCGAACCGAAATGGTTAATCAATTGGGCTGACTTGCCTTTGTTCTGGGGCTTTACATTAGTAATTGATGGATTGGTTTATAAACGAAACGGGGGAAGTTCATTGATAAGGAATGCTCCACAAGAGATTGTTGCAATAGGTGCTTCATCTGTAGTAGGATGGTTGTTGTTTGAATACTTAAACTTCTACGTGGATGATAATTGGTTGTATCCTAAAGGAAATTTAATTCCTGATAACGAGTTCACTATCTACGCTGTGATTGGTTCATCGGGCTTGCTGCCCTTAGCTTTTGAATGTTATTCGTTATTAAGAACTATAAAATGGTTGAAGAATCGTTTCGACAATGGAATTAAGATTATCATTGCTCCCTGGATACAGACAGTTATCTTAATAGTATGTTTCATTAGCTTGTTTTTATCAGCCATCTTCCACAATACTTTGTTCTTTGCCTTGTGGATGTCGCCAATGATTATTTTAGTTATCATGTTGGATAAGTTCGACATCTGGACACCTTTTACACCTGTCAAACAAGGCAATTGGACACCTATGCTATTATTCGCATTGTCTTATTTCATCATCGGATTCTGCTTAGAAGGAATGAATTATTTTGGAGCAACGCATAATCCTGATCAAACTATTTCAACACATAATCCGGCATATTGGCAGTATAGTTTACCGTATGTTAATTGTTGCCATGTCTTCGAAATGCCCGGGTTGGGCTTGCTTGGCTACATGCCTTTCGGGGTTTATTGTTGCGTATGGTGGATTGTCTTCGCTTATTTACTGAATATCAAAACTAATTATCTTCGCTTCGAGAACGATGAAAATTAATTGCATACTTGTTGAATAATGAAAAGAGTCTTATTATCCCTGATTTATTTTGCACTTATCACTCCACTGATTGCGCAGACTATTGTGTGGGATAGTAATAACGAATCACTCAACATCGGTGATAAAGTTTACACTCTTGAAGATAAAGAAGGATTGCTTACTATTGATCAGGTAAGCACCGAAAAGTTTGCTGATAAATTCATTCTCTCTAAGAAAAATGTGTTGAATGCGGGCATCACGACAGCCTATCAGTGGATAAGATTCTCTTTTGAAAACAACACTAACGACAAACTTGTCTTGGAGATAGCGCAACCCTTTCTTCCATACACCGACTTATATTACAAGGATACTTCAGGGGTTTGGCAAAGTATGAAAGCAGGCTACAAGGTTGATTTAAACGAAAAAATAATTCGCCACCATTATCAGCTATTCCCCTTACAAAATGGTAAGCACGAATTTTATGTCCGGTACTTGGCTTATTCTCATTCCGTGCCTATTAAAATCTGGAAGAATAATGTCTATGAAATCAAATCTAATATCCAGAAATTAATCTATGGTTTGTATGTCGGCATCCTGCTATTTGTCATTATCAACAATCTCTTTTTATTCTTCTCATTTCGCAATTGGACATACTTGCATTACGCCATCTTAGTCCTCGGTTATACTTTTATAGCTGCATGTGTCATGGACGGTTATGTTCTTTATATTTCCCCACATGTTGATATGATATTCTGGTATATTTTATTACCAGTAATCAATATGCCTATTGCCATGTCGTATTGTGTTTCGTTCTTGGAAATCAAGAAATATTCCAAGAAGTTATTCCGCATTTGCGGTATCTTCATCGTTTATTTTGTATTGAATATTATTGCACATATATTCCTTCCGCTCAATGTCGTATTAGTATTGAATCCTATCAATGCGCTGTTGTTATTTCTTCTTATCACCACCGTTTCAATACGCACCGGAATAAGGGGTAATAAGTTCGGATATTACTTCGCCTGGACTTACTTTATTTGGTTTGTAATTGTACTTGTAGAAACCATTTATGACCAAACCGGATTCCCGCCCTATTACTTTGAAGTGAGCCATGTTTCAGTCGCTATATTCATTGAAATATTTCTTCTTTCTTTCCTTCTTACCAAGCGTTTCGAGGAAGAGAAAATGGAGATTGAAAATGCCAAAGCCGCTGCCCAGTTATTAGTGATTGAAAAAACGAAGGAGAATGAGAAGATAGTACTGGAGCAAAACATAGTGCTGGAACAAAAAGTTACCGAACGAACCCACCAGCTAAAGGAAGCTAACGCGGAATTAAATACCAGCTTGGAGAATGTCGAAATAGAACGGCAGAAGTCCGAGAAACTATTGCATAATATACTCCCCGAAGAAGTTGCTGATGAGTTGAAACAAAAGGGTAGTGCCGAGGCAAAGCAGTACGATTACGTCTCCGTCCTCTTCACAGATTTTGTGAATTTCACAGGCATCAGCGAGATGCTTTCACCCAAAGACTTGGTTGCCGAAATAGATCTATGTTTCCGGGCTTTCGATGAGATAATGGAGCAGAACGGATTGGAGAAAATCAAGACTATTGGCGACTCGTACCTCGCGGTTTGCGGCTTGCCGAATATTGATTATGACCATGCCAAAAAGGCGGTGAGTGCTGCCCTCGCCATCCAGCATTTTATGGCGGAACGGAAGAAAGCGTTGGGGGCTAAAAACGGATTGGTGGATATACGAATTGGGATTCATTCAGGACCGGTAGTGGCGGGCATTGTAGGCAGCAAGAAGTTTGCTTACGATATTTGGGGGGACACTGTGAACACAGCATCTCGAATGGAAAGCAACAGCAAAGCCGGCAAAATAAACATATCAGGAACCACCTACCACCTTGTTAAAGACGACTACAAATGCTCACACCGAGGCAAGATAGAAGCCGAAAACAAGGGCATGATAGATATGTATTTCGTCGAATAATTAATGCAACAAAAAAGCGGCACACTATGTACCGCTTTTTTGTTTTATGCTTCGGGTGAGTGCTTTACTTCTGCACGACGAACTTCCCTCTTATGCTTCCCTCCTGCCCTCTTACTTCATAGAAATAAATGCCTGCGCTCCAGGTGGAAATAGAGATGGTATTATCAATGCCGGTAAGCATTTCTTTATAAACTACAGTACCCAAAAGGTCGGTGATAAGCAAGGTTTCTGGGGAGGTGCAGGTGCCGTGGTGAATGTTTAGAAGGGTGGTGGCGGGGTTGGGTAAATAAAAAAAGCGATACGTCATGTATCGCTTCTTTAT
>CAIMUP010000063.1 GCA_903844645.1 uncultured Bacteroidota bacterium | reverse complement strand
TTTCCCCTTTCCCTTATCCATTTCTTTCTTTGGTTTAGAATATTTTGGAGAGGGGGTTGGAATTTAGGATTTGAGGGGTAAGGGATGCTATTCAACGGGTAGAATATTGGATTCGAGGGTTAGAGAATGTGATTCAACGGGTAGAGGATTGGATTCGACGGTAGGAATATGCGATTCGAGGGTGCGAATATTGGATTCGGGGGTGCGAATATGCGATTTGAAGGGATTCGTAGGTGTAGAATGCTTGGGGAAGGGGGATTTTATTCTATACAAAGGGATTAATGTTCTATAGAAAGTCGGTTTTTTGGTGTGTAATGCCATTCTTTTATTATACAAAGTCATTGCCTTGGTATGGAATATTAATGCGTTGCTATATGAGGTCATTTATTTGCTATACGAACTCACTCTTTTGCTATACGAAATAGTTTGTGGGTTTTTTAGGAGCAGAGGAATCCTTGTGGAAGGGAAATTTTATTAGCCCATGAAAGGACAATCTATCCTATTCCAAAAGAAAGATTACCAGAATAACAAATATCTTTTTATTAGTTTTGCAGCCTTAATAAATCATTAATTACAGTAAAAGCATGGAAAGAAAATTTGTCATCAAGTTAGTAACAGTAATAGTACTGTTTTATTCTTGTCTTGTTGTTAAGGCACAAAAGAACAATTTGCAAAATGAGCATTTGATAGGAAAGGTCAAGTCTGTTAAAGAGATTACTTACAAATCCGTAGAAAAATTTGGCGAAGCAGGAAAAGAAATAATTGATTCTATTACCTATGTTTTTAACGAGGATGGAAATAAGGTAGAAGAGAATAAATATAAATACAAAGATGGTAGCCTTAATGAAAAATTAATATCCAATTATAATGACAAGGGGAATATGATTGAAGGGAATGTATACTACAATTCTGATGAAAACTTTGCTTATAAATACACTTACAAGTATAACGACAAGGGAAATAAGATGGAAGAGAATACATACAATGCGGACGGAAGCCTCTATAAGAAATCTACTTTTAAGTATGACGACAAGGGGAATAATATTGAAGAGAATGGTCACGAGGCAGATGGTAGCCTTGGCGAGAAATACAGTTACAAATATGACGACAAGGGGAATATGATAGAACATAATTGCTACAAAGCAAATGGTACACTTTATAGAAAATTCACTTTCAAATATGACGACAAGGGAAATAAGATTGAACAGAATTGTTACATGGCAAATGGAATGCTTAGTAGGAAATTCACTTATAAATACAACGACAAGGGGAATATGATAGAACAGAATGGCTACAACGAATATGGTAGCCGTGATAAGAAATACACTTACAAGTATGAATATGATAAAAATTTGAATTGGATAAAACAATCTGTATATCTAAACGAAATGCCAAATGAAATTAAAGAAAGAGAGATTATATATTATTAGTTACTTCTTTGACTCGAACTCCTGATTGCTTTTTCTGTCGTAAGATATAATACTTTATACAATAAACATGGATTCTGAAATAGAGAAAAAAGAGCCTTTCTCAATGGTAAATCCTTTCAAAAATTACAGGGATTTTATTTGGAGTTTTGAAACTTTTTTTGATAATTGTGAAACATTCAATAAGAGTAATGATGAAATCAATTGGGATAGATATTATGATTCTATGAAAGAAATTAGAAACATAGCACACATAACTAAGCAGGAATTAGAGAACCATATTCTAACCAATAACCATGATTCAAATAGATTATTAATAAGAATTAGAGATGCAATTTTAAAATTAGATAAAAGGCGCGAATCATTAATTAAAAAATACAACCTTAATCCAATTAATCAAAGACGATTTTTTGAGATAACTCAAGAGATTTGTGAGTTTAGTAATTGGTTTGATAAAGAGGGATACAATGATGATATTAAAAGAAATGAAGCAAAGGATTTATTACAAAATGAGCAAATAAAATCTATAATAAATACTAATGTAAATACATCAGAATTTATAAAATTTCAAAAGCTAATAGCTATTATAACTTTTATTTTAGGATTAGGAATTTTAATTGTAACAGCATACGGTGTATGTAATAATCATCCAATACGAAGGCATTGTAATCATTATGAATGTCACAAATAAGTTTTTTCTTTCATCGTTTTGAGATACCATCCGCTTTGGCGGTGGTGCATCAAAAGGATGATGAATAGTAGTATTATTTTTCTAATAACTCAAGTTCGGTCCGAGCCATTTCTCAATGGTTTCGATGCTCATGCCTTTGCGCTTGGCATAGTCTTCGGCTTGCTCTTTATTGATCTTGCCGAGACCGAAATATTGGGATTGTGGATGCGAGAAATAGAGTCCGCTCACTGCCGCCGTGGGATACATCGCCATGCTGTCAGTGAGGTGAATGCCTGTGTTCTTTTCCACTTCAAAGAGCTCGAATTGCAAAGTCTTTTCGGTATGATCGGGGCAGGCAGGATAGCCCTGTGCCGGTCGAATGCCGCGGTAGTTTTCTTTAATCAATTCTTCTTTCGGAAGGTTTTCATCCTTGGCATATCCCCACAATTCCTTGCGAACTTTCAGGTGCATCATTTCCGCAAAAGCCTCTGCCAGTCTATCTGCCAAAGCCTTTATCATGATGGCATTATAATCGTCATGATCCTTCTCGAACTTCTCCACCCAATGCTCTATTCCAATGCCGGCAGTAACAGCAAATCCTCCGATATAATCCTTAACACCTGAATCTTTTGGAGCAATGAAATCAGCAAGCGCAAGGTTCGCCTGACCAGCAGGTTTGCGGGTTTGCTGACGCAATGTATGAAGGATAGTTTTCTCACCATTTCTATTTTCATCGGTATAAACTTCGATGTCATCATCACCAATTGTGTTGGCAGGATAGAAGCCCACAACACCATTTGCTTGAAGCCATTTCTCTGCAATAATCTTGTTCAACATTTCCTTGGCATCATTGAATAATTTCGTTGCTTCGGTGCCACGTTCAGCGTCAGATAAAATCTTTGGATACGTGCCTCTCATCTCCCATGCATGGAAGAATGGCGTCCAATCAATGTACTCCGCAATCTCTGCCAAAGGAAAATCAGTATAAGCTTTATTGCCAATGAAACTCGGCTTTGTAATTACTGATTCCTTCCAATCAATCGGCAATTTATTAGCTCTTGCTTCGGCTAATGGAATGAATTTATTTTGAGAAGAAGCGTTCTTATTAAGTTCACGAAGGTGCTCATATTCTTCTTCAATCTTCTTGACAAAATCCTGCCTCAAGTCTAATGAAAGAAGGCTTCCAGCAACACCCACACTTCGTGAAGCATCATTAACATGAACGACAGGTTGCTTGTAACCAGGGGCAATCTTGACGGCAGTATGAACCTTGCTCGTAGTCGCTCCACCGATCAATAAAGGAATAGTAAAACCTTCGCGCTCCATCTCTTTTGCCACATGCACCATCTCATCCAATGAAGGCGTAATCAAGCCGCTCAAGCCAATCATATCAACCTTTTCCTTCCTTGCGGCATCAAGAATTTTATCACAAGAAACCATGACACCAAGGTCAATGATTTCATAATTATTACAAGCAAGCACCACCCCGACAATGTTCTTTCCGATGTCATGAACATCACCTTTCACAGTTGCTAATAAAATCTTTCCTGCATTCTTGGATGTATCGGTAGCAAGTTTTTCTGCTTCGAGATAAGGCAGCAAATGAGCAACCGCTTTCTTCATCACACGTGCACTTTTAACCACTTGTGGAAGAAACATTTTACCAGAACCAAAGAGATCTCCTACAACATTCATCCCTGCCATTAGAGGTCCTTCAATAATCTCTAAGGAACGATTGTATTTAAGACGAGCTTCCTCCATATCAACCTCTATATAATCCACAATTCCCTTTACCAAAGAATGCGAAAGACGGGCTTCTACAGATGCTTCTCTCCACTTTTCATCTTTCTCCAATTTCATCCCGGAACCTTTAATGGTCTCGGCATAAGTAATCAATTTCTCGGTAGCATCATCAGTTCTGTTTAATAAAACATCTTCTACAAGAATCAATAAATCCTTTGGAATCTCATCATAAACCTGAAGCATTCCTGCATTAACAATACCCATATCCATACCTGCTTTGATGGCATGATAAAGAAACGCCGAATGGATAGCTTCCCTTACAATATCGTTGCCACGAAAGGAGAATGAAACATTACTAACACCGCCACTAACCTTTGCATAAGGAAGATTTTCTTTAATCCATTTGGTGGCATTGAAATAATCCAGGGCATTCAATTTATGTTCATCCATGCCAGTCGCAACCGGGAAGATATTGGGATCAAAAATAATATCCTGTGGTGGGAAATGAACTTGATTAACCAGTATATCATAAGCACGCTTGCAAATATCTATTCTTCTCTGATAATTATCAGCTTGTCCTGTTTCATCAAATGCCATAACGACTACTGCTGCGCCATAAAACTTAATCTTATGAGCACATTCAATAAACTTTTGTTCGCCTTCTTTTAATGAAATGGAATTTACGATAGCCTTTCCTTGAACGCATTTTAAACCAGCTTCAATAACGCTCCATTTCGATGAATCAATCATGATAGGAAGCTTCGCAATATCAGGTTCAGAACCAACAAGATTCAAGAACTTAACCATCACCGCTTCCGAATCAATCATACCTTCATCCATATTGATGTCAATGACTTGAGCACCTCCATCTACCTGATCTCTTGCTACCGATAGCGCACCTTCATAGTCTCCTCCAAGAATAAGTTTAGAGAACTTCTTAGAACCAGTGATATTAGTTCGTTCACCGATGTTTACAAAGTTACTTTCGGGTCTTACTGTCACTGGTTCCAAACCACTCAATCTCATTAAAGGCTCTACAACAGGCTTAAGACGGGGCTTTACATCCTTTGCCAATTCAGCAATCTTCCTTATGTGAGCGGGTGTAGTGCCACAACACCCTCCAACAATATTCACAAAGCCATGCACTATAAAATCATGAACATGATGCCCCATATCTTCTGGCGTCTCATCGTATTCACCAAACTGATTCGGCAAACCGGCATTAGGATAACAGCTCACATAGAAAGGACTTTTCTCTGACATCTCCTCTAAATAAAGTCTCATTTCCTTAGCGCCCAAAGCACAATTCAAACCAACACTTAAGAGATCAACATGAGATACAGAATTAAGAAAAGCCTCTGTAGTCTGACCGGATAAAGTTCTTCCACTTGCATCAGTGATTGTTCCTGAAACCATGATAGGCACAGAGATTCCACGCTCCTCGAGAAGCGTTTGAATACCAAACAATGCAGCTTTACAATTCAATGTATCAAAGATGGTTTCTACCAAAAGCATATCCACTCCGCCATCTAATAAACCTTTTGCTTGTTCAGTATAAGCGGCGACCAATTCATCGAAAGTCACAGCCCTGAAACTAGGGTCATTGACGTTCGGAGAGATAGACGCAGTGCGGTTAGTAGGTCCTAATGCTCCTGCAACAAAACGTGGTTTATCGGGATTCATTGCGGTGAAATCATCTGCAGCTTTACGGGCAATCTTTGCTGCATTAAGATTCAATTCATAAGCCAAATCTTCCATGTGATAATCCGCCATGCCGATAGAAGTACTGCTGAAAGTATTCGTCTCGATAATATCCGCGCCAGCATCGAGATAAGCCTTATGAATAGCTTCAATAATCTTCGGTTGGGTGATATTCAGCAAGTCATTATTTCCCTTCACATCATGCGGAAAATCCCGAAACCGCTCGCCACGATAGTCCTTATCTTCCAATTTATATTCCTGAATCATGGTACCCATCGCCCCGTCTATCACAAGGATTCGTTGTTCTAACTCTTTTTTAATATCTCTCATTATCTTCTTTTTTCGTTCGCTAATACCGCTTTTTTCGGGCTGCAAAATTACGCTCATTCAAGGACTATACCAAATAAATCGGGGCGGACAATTTTTCCGATCCCCAGAAATTCTTTTTTATAAAAAAAGCCCTCTGCGTTTTCATCAGAGAGCCTTCTTTTATTCTTCATGAATTTTTTAGATCACCGTAACAGGGATGGCGGGGCTGATGAGGCTTTTGCCGTGGTGTTTATCTTCATAATGTGCCTCAACCATACAATCTTTTTTCGCCCAGGCAGCAGGAAATTCCAGGTCGCAATCAATACTTACGGACCATCCTAAAAAAACTTTTGCCGGAGCAACGGCGACTGGATCCACAACTAAATAACCGAGCCAAAGAATAAGGAAAACTCCGTCCGGCAATTTCGTCGCGTTCGGATTCAGAGGGTCAATCGCTCTGCCCGTAGCGGCAAGGTGTTGCTGATTAATGACCGAGCCGCTCGGAGCACGGCTCACCACGGTATGATGAGCATTCGAGGTAACCCGCAAATGCAACCCGTAGGTGTTCCGATCGGTTTCTGTCAAGCCTGAAAATGGCGTCAACAGGTCCAAAACTTTATTCAACCGTGCCTCAATCAAAAGGTCCATCGCATCCCTTTCACTCACCGTATTTTCATTGGTAATGGCGTGGTTTACGGAATTATCGTAGAGGACAATCCACAAAATTAATTCCGCCACAAGCCATGTATCATCGGCAGCAATGATCGGCGTCAACCGCCCAATGTTCGTGTGTCCGTAAGGAATTACTTCTCTGTAATAAAGATTTCTTTCTCCTAAATCCTGTGGGATTCTACCTAATGTTTCACTCATAATATTTTGTATTAAATTGTTATTAAAATTTCCTTTTTTTTATTCGAGGCTGCAAATATAATAAAATTATGAAAGGCAACAATATTTTATTTTGGATGAACTAAAAAAAGTTTCGTTTTTACGATTTGATCCCGTTTATGAAAAGGTATTTGGTCATTCGATAAAGGTATTTGGTCGCCACATAAAGGTATTTGGTCATTCAATAAAGGTATTCGGTCGTTCAATAAAGGTATTTGGACATTCAATAAAGGTATTTGGTCATTCAATAAAGGTATTTGGTCACCAAATAGTTGTTTCAAACGACTTGAAACATGTTTCAAAGCCTTCTAAACATGTTTCAAACGGTTTGAAACATGTTTCAGGGGAGGGCAAACATTTCTCTTTTCGATGAATATCATGCCATTATGGTTTGATAAAAGGGCTTCGGGGGAGGAAAGGAGGTTTTTCGGAGAATAATTTTATCTCGCGAAGCGAAGAAAAATTTTTACTCCTTATATATAAGGAGTGGGGATGCGGGAAATTACTATCCCGAATTCTAAAACCGATATTGATTTATGAAATTACTAAACTCGCTGCCGCTTAACGCGGATTCTTGAGCAGCGTCAAGGTGCCGCAATGGCGAGAAAAGGTATCGAATAAATCGGTCATTTCCGCGACCCAAAAATAAGTGCCGTCGGGGGCGTATCTTCCGGTATTCAGCACCTCGCCATCCCACCCTCCGCGAGTGCCAGTCCATTCGTACACAATCATACCCCATCGGTTGTAAATCTTAACCCTCAAATCCTTGTAACCACGGGCATCAACGGTCCATAAATCGTTCTTCCCATCGCCGTTAGGCGTGAACACATTAGGGATAAAAAGGTAGCAATCCTCGATGTCGATATGTACCGCCACCATTTGCGATTTGCATTGCCCGGTATTGGTCATAATATAATAGGTAACGGGCTGCGTGATCATGGGAGTTTGGTAGGATGCTCCGGTGAAGAAATAGGTGGTCGAAGTATCGGTCATAAACCACTCGATAGTTTGATTTCCGAGGGCAGTAAGGAGTATCGAAGCACCATTACAAATGACGGTATCAGGGCGAATGGGGGCATTATTCGGGATAACCACCACGATGACCGAATCATTCGCTTTGCACCCGATTGTATCGGCAGTGTGGAGGAAAAAAGTCCCCGATTTATTCACCGTAATCGTTGTTTGATGGAGCGAATCGGGCAGCCATGTGTAGGCATTCATCCCGAAATTAGAATTTAATATTACCGAGTCGCCGCCACAAAAAGTGAGCGGTCCTAAAGGCGTTATTTTCGCTACCGGAATGCTCTCGCGGAGGCGAACAGAATCTATCGCCGTGATATTACAATACGTTACGCTGCAAATAAAAATTCCGCTACCCGTAATATGCTGCGTGAAGTTGTTGCCAGTTAAGGGAGCTGCCCAAACGATGGTGCTGTGCGGGTCGGTAATGACCGTGATGGTCGCGGTATCGCCTTGGCAGAAAATGGTATCAGGGCTGACCGTGAGGGTAGGTGCAACGTAGGCAGGAGTAACGATTACGGAGACCGTATCAGCGGCGCGGCAACCATTGGTATCGGTAGTGGTGAGGATATAAGTTCCCGATTGATAGACCGTAATCGAAGGCAATGAAACGCCAACAGGGAGCCACATATAGCTGGACATTCCGGCATTGGCAGTAAGCGTTACCGAATCGCCAATACAGAAGGTCGTAGGCGTGGTAGAACTGATTAATGCCATCGGATGATCCTGCGTAATGATGATAGAAGCCGGGGTCGTGATGCCACAAGAAGTGATGTTGCAAGTATAAGTTCCTTCCACGGTAATAGTTTGCGTGGGGTTACTGCCACTCAAGGGGGCATTCCATGTAATGGTGGAATTGGGGTTCGTCATCACCGTGATCGTGATGGTATCACCCGCGCAGAAGATGGTATTGGAAGATATTAAATAAGGAGTGGTATATTGAATCAGAACAGCAGTATTGGACACCAAGACACAGCCATCGGAATCCGTCAAAGTACAATAATAAGAGCCGGGTTGGCTGATGTATATCGGGTTATTATTTCCTCCTACCGGACCATTCGGACCTTGCCATAAAAATGTTCCGAAGCCCGTGCAAGTAAGCATCACAGAGTCCCCCGGACAGATTACCCCGTCTTGCGGATTCATGGTAATGGTCGGTTGGGGTTTAATGGTTACCAAGACAGTTGCCGTGGTACTCGTTGCAGCAGAACATCCGAAACTGTTAGTTACCGAGTTGGAGTAATTACATGAATAATTTCCTGGATTAGAGACGTAAATACTGTCGTTAGTGCTTCCTGTATTCCAATGAAAAGTCGGTGCGCCACTGGCAATTAAAAGCAAGGTATCGCCACCACCCGGGCATAGGAGATGAGGTCCCGTGGCGATCATGGTATAACTCTGAAGGGTCGGGAGAGGGTATAGGTTTACATAAATTAATTTATTACAAATGACGGTATCGGTGTCGCAGATATTAATACGAATCCACGTTGCGGAAACATTGTACCAGCCCGTAGCAGTAGGGGTAAAGATATTCACAGGACAAGGCGTGGTCGGGGCAAAAGTGATCGTATTCGGGGTAACAGTCCAATGCACTTGGGAATAAGGAGGACAGGTATCATGCCCAAAAGGATTGGAGATGGTATCATAAATAAACATGGTGAAGGTACCACCCGTGCAGAAAGAAACAGTGTCGTTGTGGTCAGTATCAGAAGGGCATATCATCTTCGGACCAGAATGCGCAAAGCCGCTATCAATCACTACTTGCACATAATTAGAACGGACACATCCATTACTATCCACTATTTTAAAAATATAATTCCCGGACATGGTAGCAAGGAACGGATTCGATGAACTACTACCATTCGGACCTGTCCAAGTGAAGGTGTTGTTGCCGTAATTACCCCCTGTCAGCAAGGCAGTTCCCGGGGCACAGAATACAATTTGTTGGGTATTCACGGCATTAAGATTCACGCCATGATTGTCGGTAATGGTGGGAATGGGAGGGGTAGGGTTGATCTTGACATAGATCGTGTCGGAGGATGTAAAACACTCGTCAGCCGAGGTTAAGGTAAGGCGGTAATTCCCTGTTGCCGTGATGTAATCGGTAGTAGTCGTAGGTCCATTCGACCAATGATAGGTATAGTAAGGAGCAATTGCGGAGCATACTCTCGTATTGGCATAGATGGTTCCTGCGGTACAGAATTTGGTAGAATCCATACATGGCGGTCCTGAACCATCATTAATACAAACACTGTTGGCAGGGCGGTCGCATCCAGAACCGGAGCGTACATAAAAATCGTAAGGCTGCCGCGACAAATCAATGTCTTTGGCAATGAAAATATCGCTGTTGCCGGTGGTAACTATCTTTTGATATTCTGCATAATGGTTGTCGTTGCAATAGTTATTCACGCAGCCTGTAACAGGAGTCGTGTTATACCCTACGAAATTGGCATTCACGGATGGAAAGATTAAATCCAACATGAAACTACCGGTGATGAACACTTCAGAGGAAGCATTCAGGGCAATACCATTACCACTTTCATTATTATGTCCCCCGACCTGCCTCGACCATTGCCATGCACCGCCTGAACTTAATTTGGTAACGAATATATCCCAATAGCCGATGCTGTTAAAAGTTCCTTGACCATATTGATCGGCATACTGCGACATCCGACATTCAAAATTGCCGACAATAAATGAATTCCCAGAAGCATCTACAGCAATATTCTTCGCAGAAACAGCACTGACAGACCCGTTGGAGGTACTCCAGGATAATCCTCCCTGACTATTGAACTTAATAGCAAAGATTCGTTTGGGATAAGTGTTGGTAAGGGTCGTTAATCCAGAGGTTGCGAAGATGGACATGGTTCCTTGGAAGTCGCCTGTGATGATAGGATTGCCTCCTCCATCTATGGCGATGCCGTTTACGACATTCAGGATTCCTCCTCCTGCCCTGCAAAACCATTGTTCGTCGCCAGCGGAGTTGTATTTAACGAGGAAGATGGCGTTTGCCATGTTATTATTATGCACCATATCGAAGGTGATGGTATCATTAAACATTCCCGTAACATAGACATTGCCGGAGCCATCGCAAGCGACATCCACGCCCTTATCTATCAATGGTCCTGACCCTTTCTTTGCCCAGAGGAAGTTCCCTGCACCATCCAGCTTGGTGGTGAAGACATCGGCACTCCCATTCATACTTACGAGGGTCGTTCCTCCGAAGGTAGCAGTACCCGTAAACTGTCCAGTTACCAATACATTTCCTGCGCCATCCAAGGTGATTCCATTCCCAATATCGCTTTGAGAACCGCCAGCACTTTTTACCCATGCACAATTCCCTGCATTATCATATTTCGCGATGAATACATCCTGCAAACCCGATGCCGTAATCGAAAAACTCCCGAAGGTAGCCGTTCCGTAATAAAATCCGGTAATAAAACTGTTTCCTGCGGCATCGGTTTTGATGGACATGGGGCGGTCGGATGCGCTTCCACCGGCTTTTACTGCCCATTGATAAACTCCCGCAGGATTCATTTTGGCAAGATAAATATCTTCTACCCCAGCTGATGTTAAGCTGAAAGGATTAAACGATGCGGTAGAGGTAAAATACCCCGTCGCGTAGGTGTTGCCAGCAGCATCAACAGAAATATCCGTTCCCTCATCAATGGTGGAACTACCGCCCTTTTGTATCCAATATTGTTGCGCTTCGCATCGAATTATGGAGAGGGCGGTGAATAAAATTAATAGAAGGAATGATTTTCTCATGCTGTATTTTTTGTTTGAAGGGACAAAATTACTAATAATTAGAATCATATCCTAATTTCGGGTAAAATTATTTTTCGGTATTATACCCTTTCACCCCTTTTTTTTGATGAGCAATCCCTCACGATGAAGGCTCCGATTTCCTTTTATTAGACCTCTTCGATAAATAGAGACTCCCGAGTTCAAAAAAGAGACTCCCGAGTTCAAAAAAGAGACTCCCGAGTTCAAAAAAGAGACTCCCGAGTTCAAAAAAGAGACTCCCGAGTTCAAAAAAGAGAC
>CAIMUP010000062.1 GCA_903844645.1 uncultured Bacteroidota bacterium | reverse complement strand
TCATGAATAGTAGCAGCTACACTTGCTAATACATTTGAACCATACCAATTGCAAGTTGCACTCAAAGTACCTGCGCTCGCTTGGTTATAGATACTATAATTATTACCAGTAAAGGAATTGTTATTAACATTAATATTATACCCTGTAATATCTACTGTTGGAGAAGAATTGTCCCTAACAGCAACCCCAATATAATTATTAGTAAAATTGTTATTGTGAATGGTAGTTACCATTCCTAAAGTTGGAGTATAGAATCTAACGCCAGAACCATAAGTCGGTGAACCACCAGGATTGACAATGCCATTGAATACATTGTTATAAATATCCAAACTGCTGTAATTAGCTACTAAAATTGCGTAATATGCTATACCGGTAAAAGTATTATTATAAATAACTCCATTAACATTGCTTAGGTTAAACCCTGACATCTGCCCGGTGGTAAAAGTGTTATCATGTATAGTGGCATAAGTTCCGGAGGTACCGTCATAATTACCAAACAATTCAACACCGTCATTAGCATTCAAACTAAAGTTACAAAGATTATCCACCATCGTTACATTTACGGAATTAGGTAAATAAATTCCTTCTGCATTTTTGAAATAGTTTTCTGAAATGGTTTGTGTTCCGTTCACATTTCCTGATATACAGCTTCCTCCTGAATTAGCAAACTCCAATCCTTTAATTTGTACTGCACTTGATGTATTAATATTCAAAGTTGTACCTGATGCGGTAGATAAAATTGCTTCTGCACTACGAGTCCCTGTATTAGGGCTGATATTAGAATTTAAACCATAAAGGTTAAGACCCGTGTTAATAGATACTGCATTAGGATAAGTTCCAGAATTAACATTAACTGTCCAGCCGGAAGATGCCGCATCAACTCCTCTCTGAATTAATGCTGAAGTATTCGGGCTTACAAAACTATTGATGGTAACGTAATCATTATTTGCTTTTACTGATACATAACCTAAGTTGCTATTATCAATCTTATGATCAATTTTATCTTCTACTGCAAATAACTGTGATAAGGATAAACTTGCTCCTGTTGTTCCACCAAAAGTACATCCTGTAGCATCTATATTTCCAGATGGTAAATCAAGACCATTACTAACTAACTGAATATATTTAGATAGGTTATTATCAAAACTCACTGGAGTAGTCCCACTCATTGTGGCAGATGCGCCGCCCCCTTCAACTACTAATCCATTTCCATTTCCATTAATATTATTTGTAGTGTTAATAATAGTGAGACCTACTGTTGCTCCATTAGTATTAGCCATATTATCACGAACCCATATAGCAGTACCGCAATTTGTAAGCGTAACACCAGTCATTCCATAATTGCTTGAGGCAGCGTCAGAATTATAGCCGTCATAATTATTTGGGAAAATACCTACAGTACAATTGCTAATTGTTCCTCCTGATATGGTTACAGTATTTGTAGTGGGGCAGTTCCATAAATTGATTCCGTTTGTAGCACCTGTTACATTGTTATTAGTCAATGTTACTCCTACAGCACTTTGAATAGAACTTATCAACATTCCCTTTGTATTTGTCGAACCTGTATAGATTGTAAAGGTATTATCGGAAATAGTAAAGGAGGTTGCATTGGAATAATGTAAATTATGGAAAATACCTGTATGACTTAATTCTATAGCGTTATTGCTGATAGTATGGCTGTTGCCTGCATCTGCATTATAAAAGTTTCCTGTCTGAACTCCTACGCGAGTCCTTGTCATTACATTGTTATTAATATTAGTATAAGCATTATTATAAATCAAAACGCCAATACCATAACTTGCATCAATGATGTTATCAAATTTATTATTACTAACCAAATTCCCAGTAGTGGATGCTCCTGAATTACTGTAGTTATAAAAGGTAATAGAGGCATAATTAAAATTCTTCAAAATATTGTTGCTAACATTAGTATTTGCAATACCATCATAAGCTTCAATAGCACCATAAGCATCTATATTAGCCCCGTTTGAATTTACTGTACTGGTTAGTGTTGGGTTATCACCATCAATGGTGAAGCCATCCATAGTGGTACCGCTGGCTGCTGAATTAAAGTAAATAATTGCTCGGGATGTATTACTATTATAGTCTGGATTGGAAACAGAAGGTTCAATGATTGATTCTGCTACACGAGTACCTGTATTTGGGTTAATGCCGTAGTTAGCCCCACGGATGGACAAATTAGCAGATACCCCAATTTCTTCACGGTATGTTCCAGATCCTACCATAACTGTATTCCCAGCCGTTGCATTATCTATTCCTGTTTGAATAGCTGAAAATATTCCACGAGAATTATCGTATCCCGAAAAAGTCATGGTTTGTGGATTGAAAGTAGGAACATCACTCAAGGCAATAACTTTATTAGAGAATGTATTGGATGTCCAGATAGAGTTCCAATTGAATTGAGAAGCATCATACCCTCAAGCATTGCCTCTTGCAAGAATCAAGTTGGTAGGCTCATTCGAAAAAGTATTGCCGGTAATAGTGGCACCGCCTACAGGATATACGATCCATCCTTGAACAGGACTTGCACCATTCCAGCCTCTGAAAGCAATATCATAAAATGGCGATGTACCATCGAAAGTGTTATTGGTAATTGTTCTCCCTGAAACTAAACCTTGAACACCTACTCCGTTATTAACGCTTATAGCACTGTTGTCAAAATAGCAATTACTGATGTTGTAAGTCTGCATTGTTCCAGCATTAAAACGATCATCGCTCCATTCACCAAAATAAACATAAAGCGCATCTCCGCCTCCGGCATTATTAGTAGATAATTTGCAGTATTGCATATTAAAGCCATTGCCGATAATTTCAATAGTCTTATCATTAGCAAAATTACTTCCGTCATCATAATTGTCTTTGATAAGGAGTCCTTTTAAGGAAACATTGTTTCCCTGCACAAAGATACCGGAATAACCAAAGTTATTGGTGGCATTTGTGGTAATGACAGCTACTGCATTACTTGCACTTGTAATGAGATTGTTGTTGGCATCAACTCCTCGAATGGTCAGGTTGTTTTTGTCAATAAACAAACCAAATTTATGTGGTCCATTCGTGCCAAGAACATAGCGGTTACTGGCTGACTCAAAATAATTTCCTGGTCCGACATTGATTACATCGCCATCATTAGAGCCATCAATAGCCGCCTGAATGGTAGGTGAGTAAGTTGCTTGTGTTACATTATATACGGTAGATTTAGTAATTACATTATCCCAATATGCGCCATAAGAATTAGTAGAAGAATTGCCATCATAATTAGCACCTAAAGTATTATCATTAAAATTATATGCTTGCATAATTACATTTCCTATGCTTACTGAACCATAAGAACTAATAGTTCCAACAAGAGTGTTGTTCAGATAATATTCAACATTAGTCCCTACTATTCTGATTTCGAAATTATACCAAACATCATAAGTAGAAGGTGTAGCAAAATTTATCCAACCACTTCCATCATCCCAATAGCTAAATGTTGGAGATGCACCATCTACATTGCGAAAGCCCATTATAGGAAAAGAAGAAACAGCATTTGTTTCACCAACACCAACTGCCCACATATCAGATCTTCTATGTTTTGTAGCCCAATCTGAAGGCAAATAAAGAGACCCTTTAAGAACTTTTACATTTAAGCCTGTTTGGTCAAATGCTCGTCCTTGTGTGTTATAAAAAGCACCGCTAAAACCTGATGGTCTTAATTGTGCACCATCTGAAGCATCAATACCAATTTTAAGAACATTACTTCCTAAAGAGTTATCGGATACAAATGCAGCAGGGGCATACCTATCAACAGTCCAAAGCGATAAATTTGGATTTGTGTCGAAGGTTTCATTTAGGTAGGGATTCTGTGCAGTTGCATTCATCCCCATCATCATTACTACTAACAGAACTCCCAGTCCTGCATGGATCATTTTTTTGGCTGCCGTAGCAGCGATTTTTTAATTGTACTTTTCATTTTTTTTTAATTTAATTGTTATTGTTTAATTATTTAAGTAATTGTCTAATTTTTTTTGTTAATGTTTAATTATTTTGTTTTTTGTTTGTTTGATTTTCGCTTACTGGTTCGGGCTTCGGGTTTCCCGTTTGTTGGGTTAAGTTTAATTAGAGCATTTGTTTTAGTTTCTTGAGGATGTTTTCGGCTTCCTCGAAACCGCGATTAATGGTTACTACATCGTTAGTGCCATCATAATATCCTGTAAGGTGTAGTATTCCATAAGCTATGTTTAAGGAAGTCAAGGTCTTTTTATCTACATGGGCTAATCCTTCCTTATAATATTCTATGGAAGGTCTTCCCTTTGATTTGGGGATATTACGAAGTACAAAGATTCCATCTACCGCACTTAACACACCGAGATAGGCGGCACCACAAGCTATGCGCATGTGTTTTACATCTTCATAGACTTTGCCGTGCTTCACAGACAGGCGCAATTCTTTTTTAGCATTCGCCAAAAGCCTTGTTGCTTCATCGAAGGATTTTTGTGCTGCTGCTGTGTGGTCGTCTTTCATTTCTTTACTTGTTATTGTTTGTTTAATTCTTTTTATTCCTTATACCTCTGGTGGTGCCTTCACGATGTGGATGGTGATGGACATATCTTCTCCGGCAATTAAATGAATCGGTGCCGAACCTTTTACCACGCCATCTTTTTCCCAAATAACGTACAGGTCGCCTACCTGGGTGGTGAAGAGGATGTCTTCGCCGTGAGCATTGGTAGTGCCCTTTACGCCTAATACCGCTTCTATTTTCTTCACTTTATTTTCGTTGGTGAATAATTTACCGATTCTCAAATCCAAGCCTGTTACGATACCTGTTCCATCGGCATAGAGGGCGAGAATATCCACTTCGGTTTCCGGTTTTTCGAGAGCAAAAACAATGGTGAAGGTACGGGCATATACGCGCATTTCGGCTTCTGATTTATCATTTACATGAAACTGGACTTCTTTGCGGGCTACGGTGCACAAAGTTTTGCAAATTCCTTTGCGGGTAGCCACCACGTTTTTCGCAGTCGTATAAATATCATCGGCAACATTGAGGTCGTTGATTTTGGTATCCACATCGAGCTTCAAAAGGTTGTTTTCGGCAGCCGTAAAATCGAGCGGTGGGGTCAATCCTAAAGCAATCAGTGCCAGATTTCCTGATTTAACAACGGCTGAAACTTCCAAAATATCGGCATGAGTAATCATGTCCGGCAGTTTCTCCGAAGCTACGTTCATCAAAAAATTCGTCTTTACCGAGGCATCGTATGTTCCGAATTCTACCTTCCCAATAATAATATCGAGGTAGTGCGTATTGTGTTTTTTCAGTTTCTCATAGGCAGCATCGAGGATGCTTACCTTATGAATTTTTATTCCCTCGGCGGCATTCATCGCCGCGACCTTGGCGGGGAAGTCTGTGTAATTAAATTCCAAATCCGTTACGGTAGTTGTTTTGAAGAATTTATCTGCCGGAGCTAGGTTGAAATGACGGTTTCTTAAGCCGATTAAATTAAATGAAATTTTTTTGTCGCTTGTCGGGTCTTTTACTACTTCGCTCATGATTTTTATTATTATTTAAGATTTATTATTTTATTTAATGACTATTTTAATAGGAATTAATGGTGGTTTTGCAACAAATGTTTCCAAAAACCGAGCAAGGATCGGGGACTTTTTTTGAAAACTCCCCGATCTTAGTTCCAAGATCAGGGTATTTTTTTGAGAATGACCGACCATAGTCCGAGGATCGGGGTATAGAATTTAAGCTGACCAATCCTAATCCTAACATCGGGGTATTTTCCATAATCTGCCCGATTATAGTCCCCTTTGTTGGCTTCCCGAAAGACAGCCGACCACCGGAAAAAGTCAAATTTTTAGCACGGGCAAGAGGCATCTGTTCTGCGACGGCAGTGAGTTTGAGCATTAATATTGTTATTTGATAAAAGTTTAGAGGGCTTGTTTTAGTTTAAGAATAATAAAATCCGCCTTCTCGAAGCCGCGTAGAATCGTAATAGCATCATTATATCCATTATAATACCCATCAAGATGCAATATCTGATACGCCATATTTAATGAACTCAACATTTTCTTATCAATCCTCGATAGCCCATCCTGATAATATTCTATCGAGCCTTTCTTCTTGGGCTTCGGAATGTTGCGCAGGATAAAAATTCCGTCCACCGCCTTCAGCACCGCCAAATATGCCGTTCCGCAAGCTACCTGCATGTGTTTCACATCCTGAAATTCTTCCCCATTCTTCCTCGCCAGCTTCAATTCCTTCTTGGCATTATCCATAAACCGAACTGCCTTATCGAAGTCCTTTTGCGCAGCTACGGTGTTATCTTTTATCATTGTTGTTTTGTAATGTAACAGTGTTTTGTAATTATTTTGCGGGGCAAAAGTATGAAAAGGAAATGACATTACCTAATGTAGGGCATTAAATCTTCCTCCCCTTCGGAATGGGAAATTTTATCCACCCCCATAAAAAGATAAATAAAAGCCTTACTTTTGCCGCCTCGATTTTGAGAACCAATGCCGTGAAGAAAAAAGTAACCTATATCGTTTCTAATATCAACAAAGCCCTCGCCTTTGAATGGGTGGCGCAGGGCTTGGATAAAGATCGCTTTATCCTGTCCTTCCTCCTGCTAAACCCCGGCGATAGTGCCTTGGAACGAGAGTTGAGAAAGTTGGATGTCGAGGTTAAACGAATCCCTTACCGTGGCAAGAAGGATATGCCTATTGCCTTCCTGAAGGTTTTCTTTTGGTTGCTGAAGCACCCCCCCGATATGGTGCATGTCCACCTCTTCGATGCCTGTTTGATAGCTCTACCTGCCGCCTGGTTAGCAGGAATCAAGAAACGGATACATACCCGCCACAGCTCGGTTTACCATCTCGAAGAACATCCGCATATTGTGAAATATGATCTGATGATTAATCATTTCTCGACCACTATCGTTTCCATCAGTAAGAATGTGAGCCAAGTATTGGAGGTAGAGGAAGGCGTGGATAAAAGGAAGATTGTTTTGATTTATCATGGCTTTAAATTAGAAGACTTTGAGAATGTCAGCCCCGAACGAATCGCTGCCCTGCAAACTAAATATCAAACCAAAGGCAGGCATCCGGTAATAGGCGTTATCTCCCGATACATCGGCTGGAAGGGCATTCAATATATTATCCCAGCCTTTGAAAAACTGTTAGAAACCCATCCCAATGCCCTCCTCTTGCTCGCGAATGGCAATGGTGAATATTGGAGAGAAGTACGGCAACTCCTGAAAAATCTCCCCCCCGATAACTTTATTGAGATAGGATTCGAGGAAGATTTGTTTGCCCTGTACCAGCTCTTCGATGTCTTTGTACATGTTCCGGTTAGTTCGCGTTCAGAAGCATTCGGACAAACTTATGTGGAGGCATTGGCAGCAGGGATTCCCTCCGTTTTCACCTTGTCCGGTATTGCCAGTGAGTTTATTACAGACAAGAACAATGCTATAGTGGTGGATTATAAGAATTCAGAAACTATCCATCAATCTATGCTGGAGCTATTGAATAATAAGTCCCTTGCAGAAACTATTACAAAGAATGGGAGGGAAGATGTTTATGAGCGTTTCCAATTAAATAATATGCTGACGAATTTAGAAAATCTTTATGCCGGATAAACCTTTTTTTTCAGTAATTATCCCCACTTATAACCGTGCCGACTTGATAGAGAAAACGGTGCTGTCGGTTTTGAATCAAAGCTACCCTAACTTTGAATTAATAGTGGTAGATGATGGCAGCACTGATGCCACAGAAGAGTTAATAAAAGGAATTAATAATCCTAAACTTCATTACTACAAAATTATTAATTCGGAACGTGGGGTGGCTCGCAACTTTGGTATTGATAGGGCAATGGGTAGGTATATTACGTTCCTTGATTCTGATGATATGTATTACCCTTGGCATCTTTCTCATGCTTATGAAAGCCTTAACAATTATAACTTTCCAAAATTCTTTCATCTCGGTTATGAATTCAAAAATGAGAAAGGAAAACTGCGTAATAAAATCTCCAAACTTAAAAACGATGATATACTAATGTTCGTAAAGGGAAATCCTTTAAGTTGCATCGGAGTATTCATTGACAAATCCATTACTAACGAATACAGGTTTAGCGAAGAACGAGATTTATCCGGGTCAGAAGATTGGGAAT
Source organism: uncultured Bacteroidota bacterium (assembly GCA_903844645.1). Taxonomy (GTDB): domain Bacteria; phylum Bacteroidota; class Bacteroidia; order AKYH767-A; family JABDAW01; genus JABDAW01. Next base: position 21,960 of record CAIMUP010000062.1, on the reverse strand, counting down.
TATGGATTCGTATTTGTTCTAAATACGGGATAAAGGTTGATAACCGAATTTCGACTGTGATGCTGGAACATGATGCTCGCAGCGTTAAGAACTTCGATGAACAAAAGCTGCTGAAACGGAAGCTGCTTTCTCTACAATTCGCCTTTCAGGATGACAATGTAAAAAAAAATTTCAGCAATCATTTCAAAGAAGTAGAATCTTATTGCGATAGCTACATTGCCTTGCATTTAGTGTTAAGCGGAAAAACGAGACGTGGTTGGAAATATCTTTTTCAGGCAATAAAAAACAACTATTTGGTTTTATTCAATCGCAGATTTTTGGCGATCTTAAAACATTCAATAATTAATTCGTTCACTAAATAAAATACTATGTGTGGCATTGCAGGTTTCTATTCTCCTAAAAAAGTTTTCTCGCTAGAAGAACTAATTAACATGACCAAAGTTCTGGCTCATCGCGGACCAAATGCTGAAGGCTTTTATTCCGATGATATTATCGGTTTCGGTCATCGAAGATTGTCTGTACTTGACTTGTCTGACAGAGCGAATCAACCTATGCACTCTCACGATGGAAGGTATGTTACCATATACAATGGTGAGGTTTATAATTTTCAAGAAATAGCTGCTAGTCTTAAATATACTATCCCGCTTCAACCGACCATCAACTTCACTACTTCATCTGATACAGAAGTGATTTTGGAAGCGTTTGTTCAGCAAGGTGTTGATTTTGTTAATCAACTAAATGGAATGTTTGCAATAGCAATTTATGACAAGATTGAAAAGATATTATACCTCTTTCGCGACAGGGTTGGCATCAAGCCTTTGTATTACTTTTGGGATGGTGAAAACTTTGCCTTTGCTTCTGAAATAAAATCTTTGCTTCAATTAAAATTAATCCCAAGAGAGATTAATAAAACTGCGGTTCGAGACTTTCTGCATCTGGGATATGTTCCTACTCCTATTTCAATTTACAAATCAATTCACAAGATGCGATCGGGTAGTTGGATAAAGATTTCGGAAAACTCCTTTGAAGAACAAAAGTATTGGTCTGTAAATTCTAAATTGCATCATAAAACCATTACAAATAAGGAACAGGCAATGGTCAAATTATCGGATCTTATTATCAGTTCGGTGCAGTATCAATTAAAGAGCGATGTTCCTTTCGGAGTCTTTTTAAGTGGAGGAATTGATAGCAGTTTGGTAACCGCACAGGCAGTACAATTGTCTGGCATTGACGTAAATACCTTTTCCATTGGGTTTGAAGAAAATTCGCACAATGAAAGTGAATATGCCAAGGCTATTTCGAAGTACTTGGGCACTGATCACCACGAATTTATAGTTTCATACCGCGATGCTATCAACCTTGTGGATGAAATTTTTGAAGTTTACGACGAACCTTTCGCCGATTCATCCGCGATCCCCACGATGATGGTTTCTAAGCTCGCTAAACAATACGTTTCCGTAACGCTTACCGGTGAGGGTGGCGATGAATTATTCTTCGGATACGGAACTTACAAATGGGCTGACCGTTTACATAATCCATTGATACGGGCATTCCGCAAACCCATAGGGGGCGTGCTTTCCCAGCTATCATCCAGATATAAAAGAGCGGCACAACAATTCCTTTATTCCGATGCATCGAAGCTCCGTAGCCATATCTTTTCTCAAGAACAATATCTCTTTGCCGATCATGAGCTGGAGCAACTTCTGAACACTGAATACATCGTCGAATCATCCATTCCAGAGCGGATGTTTAAGGATAGTTTTTTGAGAATTCCTGATGAATACCATTCATCGCAGGATAGCAGCAAACAAGAACGCCGTCTTAATTCGATGGAAACCCAAGCGTTGTTTGATATTGAATATTATTTAAAGGATGATTTATTAACCAAAGTAGATCGAGCGAGCATGCGATATTCCCTTGAAACAAGGGTCCCGTATCTCGACCATCGGATCGTCGAATTTGCGTTAAATATTGACCCTTCCTTGAAATATAAAAATGGAATCAGCAAATACATTCTCAAACAAATCCTTTATAATTATATCCCCGAAAAATTTTTTGACAGACCTAAGCAGGGCTTCGCAATTCCGCTAAATATATGGCTCGGAAAGGAGTTGGGATGGTTGATTACCGACTACCTTTCTCGGGATGTTATTGAACGATACGGCATCGTTCGGTACGAGGAAGTGGAACGACTGAAACGCGATTTCCACAATGGTGATAATTATCTTTATAACCGCATTTGGTTGCTGATTGTCCTACATAAATGGTTGATTAAAAACATGCCGTAATCCATGAAACGGATTCTCTACATTTCGTACGATGGTATGACCGATCAACTTGGACAAAGCCAGGTAATTCCATACCTTATCGGGCTAAGTAAAGCAGGTTACGCAATTACCATTGTCAGCTTTGAAAAGGAAGGGAATTATGCGAAGAAAATGGAATACATTAAAGAGCTGCTTACTACTAATAAAATTATTTGGAAACCCCTTACTTATACCAAAAAGCCGCCTGTCGTTTCCACGATGTACGATGTTTATCGAATGAAAATGTTGGCGATGAATCTGCATCGGGAAACGCCTTTCGATGCCGTCCATTGCCGTAGTTATATCAGTGCCTTAGTGGGATTATTTATGAAACGGAAACATGGTATCAAGTTCATTTTCGATATGCGTGGTTTCTGGGCTGATGAGCGGGTGGATGGCGGTTTATGGAATCTGAATAATCCTCTTTACAGGCTGTTGTTTTATTATTTTAAGAGAAAAGAAAAAGCATTTTTTACGGAAGCCGATTACATCATCAGCCTGACGGAAGCGGGTAGGAGGGAAGTGATTCAACTCATCAATCCAGCGAAGCCGATGAAGATACAAGTGATACCCTGCTGCGTGGATACCGATTTATTCTCCCAAGACCAAATTGAAGCGAGCAAAAGAGAAGCTATGGCTAAGGAATTAGGGATTACTAATGACGATTTTATTATCTCCTACCTTGGGGCTATCGGGACGTGGTACATGATGGAGGAGATGATGCAATTCTTCACTCGTTTACTGCTCCAAAGACCGAATGCCAAATTTCTTTTTATTACCAATGAAGCCCCCGAAGCGATTTATGAAATAGCAGCCCGATACGCCATTTCTCTTTCCTCAATTCTCATCCGAGAAGCTACGCGAGCCGAGGTCCCGATGGTATTAAGTTTGAGCAGGTTGTCTATCTTTTTTATTCGTCCTACCTATTCTAAAATAGCTTCCTCGCCGACGAAGATGGGGGAGATTATGAGCATGGGTATTCCCATTATTTGCAATACCGGCATTGGCGATGTAGCGGAGAATATCGGGGCTTGCGGAGCCGTAATTGATACCTTCTCCGAAGCAGAATACGATAAAATAATCCATTCCCTGCCATCCCTTCTTTCCATCCCGAAAGATACCATCAGAAAGCGGGCTATCGAGCTTTTTTCATTAAGAAAAGGAATACAATTATACCGTGAAGTGTATTCCAGTATGTTTTTATAGACTGTAATAAAAAAGCCGATTTAGGCTAAATGATCAAGCATTAAGCATCCTGTTCATTTAATTATATTTAATAACCGAAAGATCGTCCTTGCGGGACTTTTATGTTACTTATAATTGGGTAATTTTGAAAGAGGTCTATAGAATACTTCAGAAACAGGTATTCTATCCCGCCAAACCTTGCATAATTCTGCCCTTTTATTAACGATGAATATCGGTATTTACAGGGTAATTAACCATATCCAATGCGTATTTACAGAGTTGTGACACAAGTTCGCAGAGATGTGACACAACTCCTTGGAAACGTGTCACAACTTCATTAAAATGTGACACAACTTCGCGGAAGTGTGTCACAGATGAGCGCATATGTGACACATATACTCTCATCTGTGACACACTTCCGCTCTTCTGTGACACAATTCCGCGCTACTGTGACACAACCCCGTAGATACTCATCAGGTATGTCCTAATTCCAAAAAAATCTCTGTAAATTGCTTATTATTAATGAATTATAAATACACTAAAAGACAGAGAAACAGAAGAAAAATGGAATTAAGAAACGTAAACACTGTTAAACTACATTGGCTCTCCAATAACTCCCTAAAAAAATTACCGGAAAAGGGAACGAAATATGGGCATACATGATTAATAATAAATCACCCCCTTTTTGAGTTTAAAGAAAGATGAGAACATATATACTGCTACTTTTAGGTGTGATGACATTAAATTTGAATGCCCAAACTACCTATATTATTGACTCGACGAAGAGGAAACTGAACGCCGATATTGATTCGCTGACCTCTGATTTAATCTTTAAATTGAAGAATAAAAATTACGATGCCCACCGATTGCTTTCGACACAATTGATATACCATCAAAAAAATGCTGATGATACCCTTCCGCTCTTCTTTAAACAAGAACAAATCATGGCATATTTTATCAGAGGCGAATATAAAAATATCCTTGCCGATGCAAAAGATTCCGCCGGCTCCCGATTCTTGGAAAACAGACGTGCAGATGCCCGAAAAAAGAGGGCTTACGGGTATCTTCTGTCGCGGCATTCGCGGTATTTCGAGACCTTTTCAGAACTTCTCGAGGAGGTGGTAAAAGATAAAGACAGTATTCTTGGAGCGATGGAAAAAACGGACTTAAATCTCGCTGAAAAGGATTTTCTTCACCTCTATTTAAGAGGAATAATTGGGTATCAAGATCTGAAACATTTCGATACCTTGCCGAATTATCACGCATCGAATCGGTATCTTATTACTCATCAGGATACCGCGCTCAAAACCCTTGTAACTACACAGATTCATCCACATTATAAGCCTAAAAAAATTGGGGTTGGAATCAATTTATACAAAGAAATTAATAGCTTTACAGGAGGGTTGTCCAATCAATTTCAAGGAAGCTTTATTGATGATAATTATGAGACCTTTCTTAATGGATTTTCACTCGAATTTTCTTTCGGAAAACTTCATCTTGAAAACGAATTCTCTGGGCATACCAACTATACTACTATACAGCCCCATACTGTCTTTCTATACAAACCAAATAGCAGTCGGGATACTCCTGTAATTGAATATTCTTGGGATATTGTTTTTCAACAATTCGAGCGTTTAAATCTTTCCTACACTTTATTAGAAGATAAGGAAATACGGGTCGCTCCTTTTGCAGGAATATTCCTTAATTGGATTGCTATAAGTGCCAATGGCTTTGATGATTTCAGTAAATACCGAACACAAGGCTTGAATTTCGGAGTAGATTTCGATTGGAAATTGAAGTATGAAAAGCATTATAATACCTATTCCGAATGTTATCAAAACAGTGCCGATAATTCGTATTGGAAATTGAGATTAAGTGTAGGCATTTCTCCTGTTCTTTTTACTGATGATAAACGATTTAATGGAACGACGATTTATTTCAAATTAGGTATCGGCAAGTTCTTTCAAAAGACCGTAAAACAAAGATAAATACTTCCTCTTTTTGTGTAGTTTTGTCGAATGAAAATAAAACCTAACGGAGTTCCGTATTTCCTTATCTGCAGCAGCTTGCTGCTTGTTACTTATTCCGTTTTAAAAGCCTGGCTAATTCCGTTTACCTGGGACGAAATTTATAGCTACGAGCACTATGTCCGTAAGGGTTTCACGGTCTTTCATCATTATACTTATATGGACGCCAACAATCATTTATTAAATACATGGCTAATGGAATTATGCGATAAACTTTTCGGGAATAACGAGTTTCTTTTGCGACTACCGAACCTGATTTCGTAACTTTTCTTTCTCTATTTCGGAGCAAAAATTTGTATAAAATTACCATCAAATATACTTATCGTTTCTTCCTTCTTAATCCTCGTCACAAATCCGTTTTTAAATGATTATTTTTGTGTCGCCAGGGGCTATGGCATAGCCCTTTCCCTGATGATGATCAACCTTTATCACTCATATTGTTTTATACAAGAAAAGAAGGGGATAAAAAACGCATTTTATGCTACCCTTTTTGCAGCATTCGCGGTACTTGCAGTCTTTACCATGCTGTATTATTTATTATTAATTTCAGGGCTGCTATTAATCCTGAATTTAATAAGAAATAAAGGGCAAAAAGCAGGGGTATTAATCCGAAATTCCTGCATGATTTTATTGCCGAATTTGATATTGATTTTCGTAGTCCCGATACTCCTGAATTTAAACCGAAATGAAGCATTATATTTCGGCGGGACTACCGGATTTATGCAAGATACCTTGGGTAGTTTAATCGCGGCAACACTCTATTTTAATCCCTCTTTAATGGAATACGAAGTGCTTGTAAAGGCTGTCGTTATAGCCATTCTACTACTCTCTGGAATTCTTATCATTGAACAATTAATTACCAAAAATGAGAACTATAAAAGTTCACCTTCCTTCCTAATCTTCGTACTTATTGCGCTATGTGTTGTAGAAAATTGCATACAATTTGCAGCCCTCGGAATAAAGTTTCCGATAGGTCGCAGTGCCCTGTTTTATATCCCTCTATTTTCATTATTAATGGTTACAGTCATCGAAATTTTGTTTACTAAATCAAAACAAAAGGCGACCATTATTGCAGTAACGATCAGTTTCCTTTTTACGACCAATTTAGTCCATAGTTTTACCCTCAAATCGGTCATTAATTATGAGATGAATCCAGACATGAAAAGTGTAGTTAAGTATCTACTAAAACATAATGACAAAATTCCTCCAGAGAAGTCAAACACCTCTATCGGTGTGGGTTTCAAGAATGCCAAAGACCTCAACGGTTATCGTTTTAATTATCATACTATAAAACTGAATCAAGAAGAAAACTATCCTGTTTTTCACCCCCTCTACGATTATTATTTAATAGACAAATCAGACCTTCCAAAATTACAAAATATCTCTACTAAACTCATTGAGGAATACCCGAATTCCCATGCACTTTTTCTTGTGAATACCACGAATTGGAAGAAGAAAGAACTCTATCATCATACCCTCGATTATAAAAACAATAAAACCTCTACACATCCCGAATATATCGAGGAAGAACCTGCTTATAATGGAGCATATTCTTACCGAACCGATCCAATTAATCGAGGTAGCGAAGGGTTCGCATACTCCGTAGATTCAGCACTTTCGAATCATAAAAATTCGTTGGTAATTGTAACCGCAATCGTGTACTCTTACCATTCGTCAGCTGATGCTTCGCTGATAATCTCTTTTGAAAATAATGGAAAGGTTTATCGAACCAGCAAAACCAATTTAAGAGATTATTCAGAGCAAGAAAAAGAATGGACATCGGTTTATCTAACCGCCTTTCTTCCTCAAGAAATTAAGAAAGGTGATATCATAAAGTCTTATATTTGGAACACCGGGACACATGATGTTTACATTGGGAGCTTAGAGTTTAAAATTATTAATTATGAGCAATAGAATATTCCAGATTCATCTTTATATTTGCAGCGTTATTTTAAGATGAATTTACTAAAAGGAAAACATATTATTTTAAGGGCGTTGGAGCCCACGGATCTCGATCTGCTTTATGACTGGGAAAACGATACTACTATCTGGATGGTTAGCGGAACTCAAGCACCTTTCTCACGCTTCGTTTTAGAGCAGTATCTTACCTCTGCACATCAAGATATTTATACACATAAACAGATGCGATTGGTGATAGAATTTATTGATGATTCGGAAGATGAAAGCGGTTATCCCGTAGGCTGTATTGATCTCTTCGATTTCGACCCGAAAAACCGGCATGCTGGTATCGGAATCCTCATTGGTGATAAAGATATGATGAATCGGGGTTTCGCTTCCGAGGCATTGAGTTTATTGATCGGATATTGTTTTGGGACACTCAATCTTCATCAGATTTATTGCAATGTTACCACTACTAATGAAGCGAGTTTGCATCTTTTCAAGAAGTTTGGTTTTGAAGTAACCGGTTTGAAACAAGATTGGATTTATCATGATGGAAAATACCATGATGAATACCTTCTTCAACTCATCAACAGATAGGTTTTGATTCCTCATTACAAGAATAAATCCTTAATAGTTTTCCTTGCTATTATTGCTGTTATATCTATCATTGTTTGTTGCAATAATCATCCTAAAACAAAGGAGGAAGCAATCACTGCTCATGAGTACCTTAATCTGAATGATACCGCGAAATATGTTGGCATTAATACCTGCAAACAATGTCATCAGGATATTTATAATACCTTCATCAAAACGGGCATGGGCAAGTCATTTGATCATGCTACGAGAGAAAAAACATCTGCAAAGTTTGATGCGCATTCATTGATTTATGATAAGTATTCAGACTATTATTATATACCTTTCTGGGATAGGGATAGTTTGCATATAATGGAGTTTCGATTGAATGGAAAGGACACTGTTCATAAGCGAATCGAGACGGTTTCATACATCATTGGTTCGGGGCAGCACACCAATTCTCACATCATGAATCGTGATGGATATTTATATCAGATGCCTATGACTTTCTACACACAGAAAGGGTTGTGGGACTTCCCTCCTGGCTTTGAGAATGGTAACAATACTCGCTTCAGTCGTCAGATTGGTTTGGAATGTATGTCGTGTCACAATGCTTTACCGGACTATGTTCATGGCTCCGAGAATAAATATAATCTCGTACCAGAAGGCATCAATTGCGAACGCTGTCATGGTCCCGGAGAGGCGCATGTAAAGGATAAGCAAGCGGGTCACATCGTTGATACAGTAAGGGAAATTGATTACTCTATCGTCAATCCTGCCAAGCTTCCAATCAATCTTCAGTTTGATGAATGCCAGCGGTGTCACCTTCAAGGCAATGCCGTTTTGAATGATGGAAAATCTTTCTTTGACTTCCGCCCGGGTATGAAGTTATCAGATGTAATGAATGTCTTTATGCCCGTCTTTAAAGGCAGAGAGGATGAATTCATTATGGCTTCCCACGCTGAAAGATTGAAGATGAGCAAGTGTTTTATGAATACAACAGGCAAGATTGAAAGTGGTGAAATCAAAGTTTCCAATACATTAAATCCTTACAAAGATGCCCTCACTTGCGTCACCTGTCACAATCCCCATGTGAGCGTGAAAGTCACTGGTAAAGAGGTTTTCAATGCTGCCTGCATCAATTGTCATTCATCTTCAAAGACTAATCATCCCGTAATTTGTTCGGAGAAAGAAGACGTTCGCAAGATGAAGAATGATAACTGTGTTGGCTGCCACATGCCTCGTTCCGGCACAATTGACATACCTCATGTTACGAGTACTGATCATTTTATTCGCAAGCCTGTTGCGGCAAAAGAACTTTCTGCTATCAAAGAATGGATAGGAATCAAGTGCATCAACAATCCCAATCCCTCCAACAAAACTATTGCAAAAGCTTATTTAAATTACTATGAAAAGTTTAGTAAAACCCCCGCGGCACTAGACTCTGCAAAGAAGTATCTGCCTGAAACAACCAATGAAGATGTCCATCAAAATTTCTCCTCTCTCATCAGATATTATTACATAAAAGAAGATTTCAATAACATCATTTCCCTTGTTAATAAATTCAATTCAATAAACAATCAAGCGACATTAAATTCCTTAAACAAGAAGTCATTAGACAATGATGATGCATGGACAAGTTACCGCATTGGTGAGGCTTTCCGCAATGTTAGTGATGCAAAGAGTGCTTACCAATACTTCGATAATGCCGTGAATCTATCTCCTTACAACCTTGACTTCTGTAACAAGAAAGGTGCCATGGCAATGCAGTTAAATCAGATCGCAGATGCCAAGAAAATCTTCACTGATATTCTCCATGAAGACCCCGAATATGTTGCTGCCTTAAACAACCTTGGCTTCATCTATCTTGCAGCAGAACACAACAATGATAAAGCAAAAGAATTATATGATAAAGCCCTCGCTCTTGATCCCGATTACGAACAAGCATTGCTCAATAAAGCCGGATGGTATGCTTACAATAACCAACTCAACATTGCAAAGGAATTGTTGCATCATCTTCTCAAGAAACATCCTGATAATAAGGAAGCCAAAGCAGCTCTTATCAAACTTGGGAATTAAAATTTAGCTTCTAATAATCTACTTCAATCAACACAGGACAATGATCCGAGTGTTTGGCATCGGGTAGCTGAACAGCCCGTCGTAAGCGGCTTTCGAGGGATTGTGATGCCATAATATAATCTATTCTCCAGCCCAAATTCCTATCCCGCGAACCGGCACGGAAACTCCACCAGGTATAGTTATGTGGTTCCTTGTTGAAATGCCTAAAGGAATCAATAAAACCACTATCAATAAACTTCCCCATCCATGCTCTTTCTTGAGGAAGGAAGCCCGATGAGTTCGCATTAGATACCGGATTATGAATGTCAATTGCCTTATGACAAATGTTGTAATCCCCTGCAATGATAAGGTTTGGGCGACGCTGCTTCAAGTCATCAATATACTTCTGAAAGTCATCCAACCACTTATATTTAAAGCCCTGCCGCACATCGCCGGTAGTGCCCGAAGGCATGTACACACTCATCACCGAAACATCGCCATAGTCAGCCCGAATGACACGACCCTCGAAGTCATATTCCTTGATTCCACAGCCATATTCGACATTGTCAGGAACCCGTTTAGATAAGATTGCGGTGCCGCTATATCCCTTTTTCTCGGCAGGAAACCAGTAATGTTTATAGCCTAATGCCTCAAACAAAGTAAGGTCTAATTGTTCGGGATGCGCCTTTATCTCTTGCAGACAAACGACATCAGGATTCACTGCCAGCAACCAATCCAGCCACCCTTTGTTCATTGCCGAACGGATACCATTTACGTTATAAGTTATAATCTTTTGCATATCAAAATACTATTAATCGAAGCCGGTAAAACTACATTTTCTTTCATTAAACTTTCTATCGTTTTAGTCATTGTTGTAATAAGTTTCTAAGAAATTACTATCTTTGCCTCGTGAAAAGAATACGTGATAATGGCAATAAGATACTGAATCGGAGCATAGTTATAGGCTTTCCGATTCATACTATTCAACATTCGGGGCATTCTATATTAAATAATGGCGAACGCATACTCTTTTACCCGTCATCATATATGAAAACGGATCATAACAATAGAAAAAGTTGTCATCACTATACAAATTATTGCTTTAGCAATAGTAAATGTGACCATAACGATACCTTCGGCGACATTTTCTATCGTGATGGCGATGATTTCATATGTAAAAACTATTTTTATAGTAACAATTATACGTTTTCATATATGATAACGGATGAAAGGGATAGTAAAAGCTGTTATCACAATAGTTTTAGCTGTTATAACAATAGTTATTGCAGTTATAACAATAGTGATAGCAGTTATAACCATAGTTATTGCAGTTATTACAATAGTTATTGCAGTTATTACAATAGTTATAGAAGTGTTCACGTTACCGATGACAAAAATTTCAATTACATTTATTAGAAATACCATATAAATAGCACAAGAGATGAAAAAATTAAAGGTCAAACGGATGGTTTATACCAGGATTTATGATGCAGGAAAGCTGATGCAATACATAATGGATTGTATCAACTTTGCATTGGCGAGTAGTATGTATGAAGATCCTCATATTGAGGCAGCTTTTATCCTCGAAGGCATGGAAGCCATTGAGGCGATACAGCTCGCAGTAAATAAATATGTGAAGAATGAAAACAAAGCGAATCTGTCGGACCGAAGAAACAAGGTAGCAGAAGGAAAAAGATGGTTAGACAGGTACGCCGATATGGTAGAAATAATCGCGAATGCCGATGCCAACAGAGATACCATACAGCAGGCTGGCACCAACATATCTGCCTCCTTCCTGACACCAAGAAAGATCGTGAATGCAGGTAAACCCAACCCAGAAGAACCTGAATTATTTGGGAAAACTGTTGGCTCCGGCAAGGTAAATGTTAAAGTTCTGAACGGCGCAACTTATAAGCCGATGATGACGCATTTTATCCTCTTGGAAAAGACGATGAATGCCAAGATAGTACTGAAGAATGGAGCCTTATTCATTGAGATAGAAAAGATGGGACAAGTAGTCTGCAAAACGGCTAATTCAAAAGGGAAATTCACGCATTTTACGGGCTTGAAAGATGGTGTGGAATATGACATTTATGCTTACGCACAAAACGGTAATGAACAAATAAGTAAGTTGTCTGCCAAAATAACGGTGTGAACCTAAATCGTTCATCGGATAGCAGCCCTGTCCGGCATGGTTTTGTATCGAATTTGTTACCGAATATTTAATTACTTTTGCGGCATGATAAATAAACATATTAATAAGGTAGCGGTGCTCGGGTCCGGCATCATGGGAAGCCGCATAGCATGCCACTTTGCGAACATCGGAGTAGAAGTTCTTTTGCTCGATATTGCCCCCAAAGAATTGCTTGATGAAGAGCAGGCAAAGGGGCTTTCATTGGATCATAAAATGGTGAAGAATCGCATCGTGAATAATGCGTTTCAGGCAACATTGAAATCGAATCCTTCGCCCATCTATAACAAGTCTTTTGCGAAGAGAATAACCACCGGAAATTTCGATGATAACATGAAGGATATAGCAGGCGTAGACTGGATTATAGAGGTCGTTGTCGAGAACTTAACCATCAAACAAAAAGTGTTTGAACTGGTTGAGAAATATAGGACACCAGGCACTTTCATTACATCTAATACTTCAGGAATTCCTATCCATTTAATGCTCGAAGGAAGGAGCGAAGACTTCCAGAAGTACTTCTGTGGCACACACTTCTTTAATCCTCCTCGTTATCTTAAACTATTAGAGATAATTCCATCTCCAAAGACAGATACTGATGTGATAGATTTCCTGATGCATTATGGAGATCTTTTTCTTGGTAAAACAACAGTGCTTTGTAAGGATACTCCCGCCTTTATTGCGAATAGAATCGGCGTGTATTCTATCATGGCTTTGTTTCATTTGATGGAGAAACTCGACATGACTGTTGATGAAGTTGATAAATTAACAGGACCTATGCTGGGACGCCCTAAATCCGCCACATTCAGAACATGTGATGTCGTGGGATTAGATACTTTGGTACATGTAGCAAAAGGAGTTTATGACAACTGTATTAATGATGAATCGAGGGATGTATTTTTGCTTCCAAATTATGTTGCAAAGATGAATGAAAACAAGTGGTTTGGCGATAAAACAAAGCAAGGATTCTTCAAGAAGATTAAAGGTGCTGATGGCAGTAGTGAGATACTTACTCTTGATATTAAAACCCTTGAATATAAGCCTAAAGTAAAGGTAAAATTTGATACGCTTGAAGCCACAAAGGCTATAGATAATTTAAAAGATAGAGTAAAGGTTCTTGTTAGTGGTAAGGATAAAGCTGGAGCGTTTTATCGTGCATCTTTCTATGGTTTATTTCAATATATTTCTAATAGAATTCCAGAGATTGCTGATGAGACTTATCGCATAGATGCCGCCATGTCCGCGGGTTTCGGATGGGAGCTGCCTCCTTTTGAAACATGGGATGCATTAGGTGTTGCTGCCACCGTGAAGGCTATGGAAACTGCCGGGAATAAGCCTACACAATGGGTTTATGATATGCTGAATTCCGGTGCTGAATCATTCTATAAAGTTGAAGGAGGCATCAAACAATACTATGACATTCCAAGTAAATCTTATAAAGAAATTCCTGGTACAAGTTCTTTTATTATTCTTGATAATGTCAGAGCTAATAAAACTATTTGGGAGAACAAAGGTGCCAGTATCATTGACATTGGCGATGGCATCATCAATCTTGAGTTCCATTCCAAGATGAATACCATCGGTGAAGAAGTAGTGCAAGGAATGAACAAAGCCATTGACATTGCAGAGAAAGATTATCGTGGTTTAGTGATAGGGAATGATGCTGCAAACTTCTCTGCCGGTGCAAATCTTGCATTAGTTTTAATGCTTGCTATAGAACAAGAGTATGATGAGATAAATCTTGCGGTGCGTGCGTTTCAGAACATGAATATGAGAGTACGATACTCTTCAATTCCGGTTGTGGTGGCTCCTCATGGACTTACTTTAGGTGGAGGTTGCGAGATGTCATTACATGCTGATAGTGTGCAGGCTGCTGCTGAAACTTACATAGGGCTTGTGGAAGTTGGAGTGGGCTTGATTCCAGGTGGTGGCGGCTCGAAGGAGTTTGCGTTGCGTGCCTCTGATGCTTTTGTTGAGGGTGAAATTGAACTGCCTATTCTTAAAGAGAAGTTTCTTACAATAGGAATGGCAAAGACTGCTACTTCTGCTTATGAAGCATTCGATTTAGGTATCCTTAGAAAGGGAATTGATAAGGTATCTATTAACAACAATCGTTTGATAGCAGACGCTAAGGATAGAGCAATCGAATTAGCTGATGCAGGATATGTGAAACCATTGCCACGCAAGGATATCAAGGTATTGGGGCGCACCGGTTTAGGGATGATTTATGCTGGAGCAAACAGTATGTTATCCGGTAATTATATCTCCGAACATGATCAAAAGATTTCGCAGAAGTTAGGATGGGTATTATGTGGCGGCGACTTATCTACACCTACATTAGTATCTGAACAATATCTATTAGACTTAGAGCGCGAAGCCTTCCTTTCTCTCTGTGGTGAAAAGAAAACTTTGGAGCGTATTCAATATACTTTAAAGACAGGAAAACCGCTAAGGAATTAGAAATTACGATTTAGGTTCATAGATGTCGCTTCTATGACCGACATCTATGACATCTACCAAAAGAATCTTGTCAATTATCTCATAGATGATTCGGTAATCACCTACTCGAATGCGATATGCATCCTTGCCTTTTAGTTTGATATAACCATTTGGGCGAGGGTTTTCGGCTAATGAATGGATAGCTTTTTTTGATTGCAGAATAATCAGGCTCATTGACTTTTTCCAATACTTTAAAAGCCTTTTTATTGATGACAACTCGGTAGGTTGTCATCGTGCTTTTCGTTTCTTTTCAATCATCATGAAAGCCTCCTCCATAGGGATGCTTTCGCCACCTTCTGCTTTTGCTTTATCATACATGCGAATGTCTTCTGCTTCTTCCAGTTCTTCAATCATCTTTTGATATTGTTCTATTGGAAGAATGACAGCTACTTTCTTGCCTTTTTCATTGGTTACAAATTGAGTCTTCATTTACTTTTATTTTTTGCAAAGATACAAATTATTCAATATACATTGAAGACTGGGAAGCCGCTAAGGAATTAGATTTAATTCTTTGGCAACTCTTTCATTGCATAATAGATAATTGTAATAGTCGCTTCTCGTAATCTTATCCACTTGTCGGATGCCTGCATTTTCATCAATGTTGAAGTACAGATAATCCATATCCTGAACTATCTTTTGAACATTCGCACCTACTTCATCATTCAATATTTCAATCAAAATAGTAGGTGAAAATTCTTTTAAATGTTTCTTAAACCCTTCTAATACCTCGGCTTCATGAGTCTCGACATCAATCTTTATCAAATCTATTTTGGAAATTTTTTCTGATTCTATAATAATATCAAGTGTGATGGTTTCTATTTCGGTCTTGATCGTTTCCATATCCGGGTCATGAATGTTTTTATTGACAGTAACTGAATAAATATGATCCGTATTAGGAAGGTCGTAAATTATTGCCTTTCCATTACTATTTGATAAGGCTTGCTGGTAACATTTAATATTATAATCATTCAATTTATTATTTGCTTCCAGCTTCTCAAAAACTCTTTTCACAGGCTCAAAAGCATATACTTGTGCATTAGAGTTTAATGATTTTGCAATCAGTGAATAGACACCTGTATTGGCTCCGACATCCACAATTATTGTTGACCTCCTGCATAATTCAATCCATAATCCTATAGAAACTTTCTCCCAGCCATCTTGCAATCCTTCCCAAAAGATGACGTTTTCAATTTCAAAACCATAATGTTTTATCTTAAATGAATGTTCATTATCCACCTGAACATTTATTATGCCTTTGAAATGAAGATGTTTATATATATCTTCCTTTGGTTTATAAACCAGTTTAAGTAGCGTGAAAAACTCCTTTTTAAATGGCAGTATTGAGTAAACCTTTTTAAGATGCATCTTCATATATTTCTTATTCTTTCGGTCTGCAAATCTACCATTCCCAAGGAAACAAATTACCTTTCTCTCTGCGGCGAAAAGAAAACTTTGGAGCGTATTCAATATACTTTAAAGACGGGGAAGCCTTTGAGAAATTAGGTTAAAGATTATTGTATTCCAATATCCAATAGTATTTCAACTTAATAAACTTAACTTCGTTTGCAATTCCATTAAGTTTATGACGAAGAAAGTTTTCTGAATAGAAGTTTTTTAATACCAA
Organism: uncultured Bacteroidota bacterium; assembly: GCA_903844645.1. GTDB lineage: Bacteria > Bacteroidota > Bacteroidia > AKYH767-A > JABDAW01 > JABDAW01. The sequence goes on along the minus strand of CAIMUP010000062.1, from coordinate 5,598 downwards.
ATGACTCGAGCCATCTTCCAGCTTTCTTGTTTGAAATGTGTTCCCGTGTTCGTCCGTATTTGTAATGGGGAGGTTACTTCCTTCGACATAATTATTATCCATAAATACGATCTTTCCTCCTGGACATACAACATTATTTATCGTCATCAGAAACTTATCAAGGTCTTGTATTTTAATATGACTCATGATAAAACCTCCAAACAAACTTTCATGTTTGTTAAGAGTATTAAAATTATAAATGTCTTCGATTCCAAAGGAAACATATTGATTGGGGATTTCTTTTCCTTTTGCAATATCAATCACCGATTCGTTTATATCAGTAGCATAAATTGAAGATGCACTTTTAGCAATTTGCTCCGTCCAATAACCTGTTCCGCAAGCTATTTCTAAAACATGTTTATCTGCAAAAGCATGCTGCAAATAGAAGCTGGCGGTTTGCAAATCATCTTGTCGTTCCGGCTTAGAATAGATTTTTTCATATTCTTTCGCTCTATCATTATAGTAGGAAATCAAATTCTCATTCATGTCCGCAAATCTACCATTCCCAAGGAAACAAATAAACCTTTATCTCTAAAAAGATGCGACGTAACATTGCAGAGATGCGACGTAACATTGCAGAGATGCGACGTATCATTGCAGAGATGTGACGTATCATTGCAGAGATGCGACGTATCATTGCAGAGATGCGACGTATCATTGCAGAGATACGACGTAACATAGCTATATTTTTGAAAAATGTTGCTATTATTTTCAAAAATATAGCTCTGTTTTTTGAAATCTCACAAGTTGCCCTCTTTTTATATGTTTAAAACGACTTTTTTCTGCTCGAAATAGGAAAAGCGTCGGTTTTGGGAATTCCGGCAAGTTTTTGAGAACTTTTAGGTTTTTCGATCATTTAATAGAAAAAGGAGGAAATATTCGTTCCATTTAGTCGCCTGTTTTGTGAATGAAAATGGTTTTAACTACTCCTTATATAAGAGTAATTCTCCGCTTTCGGTTTATTGTCTATCTTCGCCCCTCATTAAAATAAAGAATTATGGATGCAGATAAAATACAGCTATTCGATGCGCTTTCGGATAAGAGAAAGGCGGAAGTGTTGAAGCGTTTGGAATTGGAGAATATGAAAGAGGAAACCGAAAATCGAATGAAGACAGATCCGGAGATGTTGAATTTTTTTGAGGATTATAGTCCTCATTCTATTGAAAGTTTTATTAACAGCTACCTGGTGTTTAAAGAACAGTGGATAGTTTTGGGCGACCAGGTGGGTGAGCACAGCCTTAATCATGCACTAAGATTCCAGACCGAGGCTAAGGAGGGATTTGAGATGATTCTTAAAAAGAAATTGTTGATAAAGATGTGCGAATGGAGTGCCGGATTGATTGAACTGGAGGGGATAGAGACCTCTGATGATTTTTATTATTGGGAGCACAATATTTTTAACTGTCCTTTTCTCGAACCTGTTACCAAGGAAGAAGTGGATATTTGTGCAGCGTATTTTAAGGATGATAATTATGATGACCATGATCGTTATGATACTATCATGTTTCCTTATACCTACATTTTGACGAAAAGAGCACGGGATCGTAATGATGATGATGATGATTGTCAAGAGCCTGAATTCAGTATGTTTTATGACAATAGGAAAGGTACTTCGGGTAAATGGTTGCTGCCCAATATTAAAGAAGAAAAGGAACAAGTCTATAAGAAAGCTTATAATGCTGAACGTATGAGGAAATGGGAGCAGGATGTAGCAGATGGTAAAATAATTGTTACGCCGTATGTAGCAAAACCTTCATTAGATTATTGGAATACTCAAGATACTGAAAGGTTTGTTAAGAAATTTGAATCGCCACAACTGCTTCAGAAATTCAGGAAGTATAGCAAGTTTAGTTCAGAGGGTAGTCATTATGATGATGATGGAAGATATAGGGAACCATTAAGTAAATCAGATGCTAAAGAACAAACTTTGACGGCATTAATGAATGTTTATGATGATTATTTATTCAGGCGAGAGAACGGTTTGAGTTTCGAGATAGATGAAGAACAATTAAGAAATGCAGAACTTTCATCAACAGAAAACAAAAAACAAATCATCGAAGGGCGAATTCTTCTTGGAGAACCTGGAAACCTTGATATTTATTGAAGAGAAGTAGTTTGCTAAAATCTAAAACTTAGGTACAACTTGTGGTGCAGGGGCAGCAGGTGAATTGTTGATAGGCTTTAATTGAGCACACTTTTCGGCATCGGCTTTTGCCAGTTCGTTTTCTCCTTTCCGTTGATGCAAACCGCTGCGGTCTTGGTAAGCATCGAAGTAGTTAGGATCAATTTTAATGGCAGAATCGAGGTCAGCTATTGCCAAATCAATCTTGCCCATCGTGCTATAAACCACTGCCCGATGTCGATGCCCGATAGGGAAATCTTTCTTATACCTCAATGCATTCGTGAAGTCGGCAAGAGCCAATTCATAATGCCCTTTGTTGAAGTGAATATTACCCCGATTAAAGTAAGGGATAAAGTAATCAGGCTTCGATTGAATAGCTTTCGTGAAGTAATCGAACGCAATATCCGGCTGCTGCCCTTCGAAGTAATATTGCCCGAGATTAGACAACGCAATATTGTTTTCAGGGTTATTATTCAGCACCTGTTCCCACAGCGATTTGTTGTCGTGCCATACCTTTGTTTGATTAAAAGTAAGAGCCACAAAAACGATGCAAACGCCAATACCCACCGTCTTCACCATGATAGATGATTTCGTAAAAGCATATGCCATTATAATAAACAAACCGAGGTACGGAATGTAAGTATAACGATCTGCAATCACCGCATCGCCGATAGGGAGAAACTGCAACACAATGCTGATAGTAACTATGAAAAACGCAGCCCCAAACACGATCTCTTTGCTACGCTTCCCGAAGACATAGAGAACGATAAACAACGCGAGAACCACTATCGGAGCGATGTAAAAGATGCCATCAATATGGGCAGGGTAGGAGTTAAAACAATTAAGGTTTAGGGGAATAATTAATTTATAGAGATACATCATCAAGCCATAATTAGCAACCAGGAAGCGGTCGAGGATGGTTAGTTTAACACCTGTATATCCCGCGAGGGAAGCACCCTGCGCAGACATCGTAATCAACCCTGAAATAAGTGCAATGACGAAGAAAGGTATCTTCTCGAGGATTAATTTCTTATCCATCTTTTGCTGCATATAATAATCTATCAAGAGCAACACCGGAGCTAATACCACCGCTTGTCCTTTGGATAGAATAGAACAAATAAACAACACAATAGAGGCAACATAATGGTTCATCTTCGCAGCCTTTTTCCATATCAAATAATAATAAAGCGAAAGCAGAAAGAAGAAGGTATACAATACATCCTTCCGTTCGGCTGCCCACGCGACAGACTCTACTCGCATGGGATGAATGGCGAACAGCAGGGCAGTGATCAAGGACAGTTCGTTATTCTTTGTGAGCATCTTTAAGATAAAATATACCAGCAACACATTCATCAGATGCAGCAACAGATTATCGAGATGATACACCAAAGGATTCACCTTAAAGAAATGATATTCGATACAAAAACTGATCATTGTCAAAGGATGATAATTGCCCTGGATAAAGGTTTTGGGATTAAAGAAATAGGCAATGTTGTGTGCCGACATACTTTGTATTTCGGGGTTGTTATAGATGTATCCATCGTCATCCCAATTGACGAAATTGTTACTTAACTGTGGCGCAAACGCAAGGCAGGTAAGGATCATCAAACAAGCAAGGATGAACTTCTCTTTGTTTTCGAGGAATGTATTTTGCTGGCTCTTGAATTGCTTCTTCGTGCCCGTTGTTTTCTGCTTCTTCATAGTTTAATTTCGGTTAATAATTCATGCCGCAAACATACTAAATCATTTATTATTGATCGCACAGAAACCCTTTGCGCCACATTCTCTATCTTCGCCCGATGATTCTATTAAATAGTGGTTACGATGCAAGTTGATGCAGTGATTATCGGGGGTGGCGCATGTGGATTGATGTGCGCGGTACAGGCGGGTTTCTGGGGCAAGAAGGTTTTGATTCTGGAGAAGAACGAAAGGGTAGGGGAGAAGATTTTAATATCGGGGGGAGGGCGATGTAACTTCACGAACCTGCATACTTCGGACCATAATTTCATCTCCGAGAATCCTCGCTTTATCAAGTCGGCGTTGTCGCAATGGACGGTGGAAGATACCATCGCTTTCTTCGAGAGTAACGGCATCATCGGGGCAGAGAAAACATTGGGGCAGTTATTCCCTACTACCAATAATGCCAAGGATATTGTGCTTGTTTTCGAGAATCTTTGCAGGGAGTTGAATCAGGATATTCTTTACAAAGTAAATATCAAATCGCTTATCAAATTAAACAATGGTTCGTTTCAAATAACTTATGAACAGGGAGGAAAGGATACCATTATCACCGCTCCGAAGGTGGTTATTGCCGCTGGCGGATTGCCGATTAAGAAGATGGGTGCTACCGATTTCGGGATTCGTATCGCGAAACAATTCGGGTTGAAAGTAACTGCGACTGCCCCTGCCTTGGTTCCATTAATCAGTAATGAAAAGGATGCCAAATGGTACTCCCAATTAGCCGGCACTGCTATCTTTTGCAGAGTTTCTAATGACCGTATTGCCTTTGAGGAGAACATCTTGTTTACCCATTGGGGGCTATCGGGTCCGGCTATCTTGCAGCTTTCATCGTACTGGAGAATGGGCGAAAAGATTCACCTGAATTTCCTTCCCCATGCCTCGATTCTTGATTTATTAAATGAAAAACGACGCGATAATGGCAAGCAGTTGCTCCAGACTTTCATGGCGGCATTATTCACGAAACGGTTTGCCGAATCATTGCAGAAATACCTGCCTGCCGATACGATTATCGGGGAATTAACGAAGGCGGAATTAAATACTATCAACGATTTTATCCATCATTTCGAGATTATTCCCGCTGGCGATAAGGGTTACGACAAAGCCGAGGTGATGCGTGGCGGCGTGGCTACCGAGGAATTGTCTTCTAAAACATTGGAGGCGAAGAAAGTTGCCGGATTATTCTTCGGCGGTGAATGCGTGGACGTTACCGGATGGTTGGGCGGCTACAATTTCCAATGGGCATGGGCTTCGGGGTATGTCATCGCTCAACAGATTTAATTATTCCCTTAAAAACCCCCTTTTCACCCAAATATTAGGAATTTTAACATATCGTTGTTTTAATTTATTTCGCTTAATTTGCATTCTGTGGCGAGGTAATAATGGAAGGAATACGGTTTTTTTTGATGTTTTCGATAGGATAACCTGTTTTCTTATCATTCAGTATTAAAATAGGCAAAAAACATGTTTGTTGTCTGTCAAAGAGTCTTTGTTGTCTGTCAAAGAGTCTTTGTTGTCTGTCAAAGAGTCTTTGTTGTCTGTCAAAGTATGTTTGTTGTCTGTCAAAGAGTGTTTGTTGTCTGTCAAAGTATGTTTGTTGTCTGTCAAAGAGTCTTTGTTGTCTGTCAAAGAGTCTTTGTTGTCTGTCAAAGAGTCTTTGTTGTCTGTCAAAGAGTCTTTGTTGTCTGTCAAAGAGTCTT
>CAIMUP010000061.1 GCA_903844645.1 uncultured Bacteroidota bacterium | reverse complement strand
CTCTTTCTTAGTTTTAGCAAGTTTTTCGAGAAAAGCAATAGATTTTTATAAACTTATTCCCCAATATATGTGAAAAACTTTTTTGTTTTATCCGTTTTTTGTATCTTTGCCGTCTCGAAAATAAGAAAATAAGATACATAAAATATCATGAACAAGCCTGTTTACAAGCGTTTCAAGCACTTGGGATGCGCAAAAATATTGTCAATAGAACGGCACGTCTTGCGTTATTTTGTAACCTTTTTATGTTGATAAGTGTAGAAATATAATAGAGTATAAGTTAAAATTAATAAGTATATACTGGGATGCTGAAATCCGAATAGAGTAAGCGCAAACAAATAATAGATACGATGGAAACTACAATTGAAAAGCCAAGAGAAGAAATAACTCTCGATGATAAAATAAGAGTTATGTTGTCTGTTTTTAAAGATTTGTTGGAATCTTTCAGAGATGAGGCGGAAAAAAGTATTGCATTGCTCGATGTATCTGTAAAAACTCCTTTATCAGAACATATAGAAAAATCTTTAAAAAGAACACCCTTAGAGGGCATGACTAATCTTTCTTGTGAAATAGATGACCAAATAAAACATATAATTGAAATGGCTGTAATTGCTTCGTTTAAAATTAATAAGGGTATTATAAAAGGAGCTTATAAAACAAAAACTGATTTTAATGATTTACATTTCTGTATTGTATTAAATGACGATAATATCGAAAATAGAGATAAGATTTTTGAATTTTATGAAACATACGAGTTAAACGAAAGGTATATCTTAGAGAAATTTCCAGTTTACTTTCAATTCGTCCCTGATAACTTAATTTCAAAAATATCTACTCACGACAGTATTTCTTTATAATTCGATTGCTTGATATACAAAAATACTTAGACCAAGCAAATCATAACGAAGAATTTCATACTTGTCTAACTTCAAATTATAGTGAAAAGTTTTTTGATTGGAAGATTATAGTTTTATTTTATACATCAATACATTATTTAAAGGCATTGGCTGCGAAAAAAGGAATTGATATAGGCAAAACTCATAGTGAAATAGCAAGTAATTGTAATCCTAAGAGAGACAGCCCTAAAATGGCATTATCAACTAATGCCTATAATGAATATAAAAAATTAAGAGTATATTCTGAAGCGGCAAGATACGAAGGTATAGATACAGATATTGATACGTTTGAAAAATTAAAAGAACAAGATTATAAATTTTGTTTAGAGCATTTGACTAAATTCAAAGGACACATGAAGGGCTATGGATTAGCAATTCAAGAAACAGTTCAGTAAAATTATTTTTCGGGTGGCGTATTAAGTAGTTTTAATAAGCATCCTCAAACATTTTTCAGTACTAACTTTTGTACTGTCATAAATTTCAAATATGTCCTGCTGCAACAGGTATATAGTTACCACGTAAGTTTGGTACGGACGTACGTAAGTTTGGTACGGACGTATGTAAGTTTGGTACGGACGTATGTAAGTTTGGTACGGACGTATGTAAGTTTGGTACGGACGTATGTAAGTTTGGTAGAGACCTATGTAAGTTTGGTACAGACTTACATAAGTTTGTACCAAACATGTCTCCGACCGTTTTTTTTCCTCCCCAAAAAGTGGGATTCCCCGTTATAAAATAGATTTGCAGGATAAAAGGGAGGGCTTTCCTTTTGATGGATCTTGGTTATTTCATATTGTGATACACCGCCTGCACGTCGTCGTCTTCTTCGATTAATTCTACGAGCTTCATCACGGCTTCCTCCTCGGCTTCGCCAAGCTCTACCAAAGTATTGGGGATGCGTTGCAATTCTTGGTTAATGACATTCAGATTCCGCTCCTCCAAAGCCTTTTGCATCATCCCAAAATCCTCAAACTTGGTATAAATAAAGATACCTTCCTCGTCCTGAAAAATATCCTCCAAACCGAAATCTATCAGCTCCAATTCCAAATCGTCGAGGTTGATATTTTCGGGGGATAATTTAAAAACTCCTTTGCGATCAAAGATAAAATCCAATGAACCCGTCTTGCCCAATGCACCATGACCTTTCGAGAAATACATGCGGATATTGGCGACCGTTCTTGTAGTATTATCGGTAGCACATTCCGCAAGAATCGCCACGCCATACTGCCCATATCCTTCATAAACAATCTCGGTAAAATCCTTTTCATCCTTCGACGATGCCCTTTTAATCGCCGCCTCAATCCTATCTTTCGGCATGTTTACGCCCTTTGCATTTTGCATCGCGACGCGCAACCGAGGATTCGTTTCCGGTATCGGACCGCCTGTTTTTACCGCGATAGCAATTTCTTTTCCTAACCGAGTAAATGCCTTCGCCATCCTATCCCAACGCTTCATTTTGCGTCCCTTTCTAAACTCAAATGCTCTTCCCATTTTTTTATTCTATAAAATTCGTTTTTGTTAATGCCGCAAATATATAAAAAGGTTTATTCTCTGTTTAATCGAATCGGGCTTCCATCGGGCAGATTTCTTTTCTCTTATCTTTAATTAAACCGAAAATAACATTATCCCAAGAGCACCGAGAGCAACTGACCTTACTTTGGAATCAGTTGTGCTCGGTCTATTGGTTTTTGTTCATGAATGATTGGTAGGAATTACATCTTCACTATCTTTTTATTGATGAAGTTATCGCCTGATTTTATCTTCAGAAAATAAATCCCTGATGCGATGCCATGCAGATTAATGTCTATCGTTTGATGATTCAGCATCGGAATGGCTTGTTCTAATACTATTTCCCCAAGGACATTGGTAATGGTGATGGTGTTGTCTTTAGTGAGGTTATTAGTAATCACTACCGTGAAGATGTCGGTGAAGGGATTGGGATAAATGGTGAGGTCGGGGGTGGGATTTATTTCTTCAATGCCAACATTGAGGTAGGTGATATTAATATTGTCGAGGTATAGATAATTCCCGAAGCCGCATACGTTCTCGAAGCCAAATTGTACATCGTTGTATGCGGTCAGATTATTAATATTTATGGTGTCCGTTCGCCATTGTGCCGAGCCTGGTGAGAAGCGATTGGAGGTAGGGGCGGCAGTGGCTAAGAGTGAATCGCCTTTCTCCCAAATAGTATGTTTTGTAACGCCGCAATCGGTGGTATAAAAGACAATCAGGGTATCAGAGTATCCGGGATATTTGGCATACGCATGATCAAAATGCAACATTGGATGATTGGCAATGGTGAGGTTATAAGGCGGGGTTAATAACACATCCAGCGTACCCGGACTGTTGTAGTCATAGTTGTTAATACGCGTGCTGGTAAGGGAGTTTCCGTATCCTCCTACGCTTACTATCTGTTCCCATGTGATGCTGTTGTCGGTGTTGAATATCTTCCAGTTGTTCGGCGGAAAATTAGTCTCCTCGAAGCCTTCTACAAAGGGTAAATTATGAGTAGGGGGGAAGCCCACTGTGATATAGGATGTTTGCACGGCGGTATCAGTTCCCCAAATATTATAAGCTACTAACGAAACGGGATAAGTACCCGGAGTAATGTATGTTACCGTAGGGTTCTGTTGGCTGGAGGTAGCAGGAATGCCTCCGGGGAAACTCCAATGCCACTGGGCGAGTGAGTTCGTTGATTCATCGGTAAAGCGAATGGTTTCATCAGGGCAGATTGTTTGCCTGTCGGCAATGAATGCGGCAACAGGCGGAATGGATAAAGGGACATATAAACCGCTCTCCCAAATGCCTCTCCCATATGTCGCGGCACGTATTTTATTTGTAGGATAATGTATTTCCAATTCATCCACAATCACATTCGGAAGCCCATTAAAGAAGGGTTGCCAGTTGGCAAGGTTGTTATCTTTATAGAATATCCCGATGTCTGTACCGATGTATAAACCATCATAAGAGTTGTTTTGATAGATTATACAATTCACTGGGATATTAGGCAGATTTCCGGAGTAGTTATACCATGTTGCACCACCATCATTGGTGCCATATATTTTGTATCCTTGGGAATAGCCGGAGAAGGTAATCCAAACATGATTGGGATCGTTGTTAGAGATTGCAATACTCGTCATATACAGCCACGGAACGGGAGAACCAGCAGAGATATTCGTCCAATTTGCACCACCATCAGTGGTTTTGTAGAGGGTATCGTTTCTATATACATAGATATAATTGGAATTGCTGGGCGCAATATTGAAGGCTGTTATCTGTCCTACATAATTGAAGGTAGAAATAGAATCCCAGGTAGTACCAGCATCCAAACTCTTCCAGAGATTCACGAAGCCGGCATACAATGTTTGAGAGTTGTTCGGGTCCAGCATGTAAGGCGTTATCCAAGAGCCTCCACCGTTATTAGGTGGCGCGATGCCATGCCAGTTTGCACCGCCATTTGTTGATTTATTCATCCCGCCTCCTTGCGATTCAGAGTATAATGTATCGGAATTAGTCGGATCTATCGCACACTCCATCCCGTCTGCTCCAACAGTATGTGTCCAGACATTATTCACCATGTGATTGCATCCGTTATCCTGCGCTCCTGCCATTAACATATTGGCATTTTGAGGTGTTCCTCCCAAACGATAGAACTGTGTGATGGCTAATCCACGACTTAGATCAGTCCATGTATTACCAAGGTCGGTGCTTTTAAAGAAACCCCCATCGCAGCCTACAAACATCGAGTTTCCATAGAAGCCCATGTAGTGTTGATCTGCATGAACGTAGGGATAGATACCATTTGGATTATAAACCCAATGCGTTATGATATGCCATGCAATACCTCCATCGTTTGATTGCCAGATATTGACGCCACCTACATAAATTCTATTCACATCGGTAGGGGAAACGGCGATGGTAAGACTATACCAGCCTTGTCCTCCGGTATCACTGCCGTCTGCTGAATACCCAAGCACATTAGGCGTGGTGGAACGCGTAACAAATGATGCCCCACTATTCGTAGATACATACAACCCATAGAAACCACTGTTCGCTCCACTGCTTCCTATCAAATAAACCATGGATGAATTGGCAGGTGTAACGGCAATAGACAAGCGATTCAGGTTATTACCCGAAGGCAATCCGGTTGTTATTAAAGTCCAATGATCGCCTCCATCATTTGTTTTATAAAACCAATTCCCTGCAGCATAAATAGTAGCGGGAGTGCCGGGTTTAAACTTCATATCTCGGATATAAGTATTGAGCTTCAAGGACCAGGTACCACCTGCATCAATAGATTTATAGATACCATCATTCGTAGCAGCATATAGCACGGAACTGCTACCCGGTTGAAACATCAAACGATGAATTGTCTTGCCTTGTATCGGTTGATAACCCATCCCTGATGGAGTCCAGGAATTCCCTCCATCAACAGACTTCAAAACGCCTATTGTATAGGTATCTCCTGCATCGCAATCGCCGGTACCGATGTAGATAATATTAGAATTATTCGGGTCTATCGCGATGGATGAAACGCCTATGGTCGCAAGTTCATCGGTACTGCAAGTATAGGTAATACCTCCATCCACACTCTTCCAGAATCCGCCGGAAGGCGAACCAACATAAACCTTCATTGTATCATTAGGATCAACAACAACGGTATTAACCCTGCCAATGCCTGGATTATAGCTCGTTGTTTGCCAAGAAAAAGGACCAAGTGGAACCCATTGTCCGGCATTCTTTTCATGATGATTCGTATTGGTTTTATAATGAATCCTATCTTTATAATCTTGGAATTCATTGTACGCCTTGTCGGCAGGAATGCGGTCGCCTTTCGGGAAAACACGCTGCTCTGTAAAGTTTTCCCATCGTTTAAAGACCTCCCATCCGGCACGTTCTTGCTCATCTTCTTTCTTCATGCCCAATAGTTTTTTAAGCCAATTGGTTTCTTTCTTTTCTTGGTTCTTAAAGTACGAATTAAACTCCTTTTGAACGGTATAAAAATTCGTTTTATGGTCATTCATCATCTTCACCCACTCTTGCCCAAAGGTAGTGGTAGCAAGTAAAGAGAGACACATTAGTAACAGGTAAATTTTTTTCATCATCTTTTATTTTATTTAATAAGACGGCAAAAGTAGTTATATTAAATGAAATACAAATTGATGCCCTTATTTATTAGTAACTTTGTATGCTGAAATAAGGAATCCATATATCTTCAGTTCTTGAATTAACTACTACTATTATTTTACAATAAAAATGAAAAACAACACGCTATTTTTTAAAGATGCTGACACTGGTTTGATAGAAGAAATTGTTTGCGAGAATACCGAAGGCAATGGCTCGACATCGCGCAATGTATCAGGCGAAGAGCATCAGGAAGAGATGATTCGGGATGCCGAAGAGAAGGGATATGAAGTAATTAAGACGACGACTATCAGGGCTACCAAAGAACAACACGATGGCATTAAAATAATGGATACCGAATTCGATAAAAAGTTTATCTCCATCGCCAATCCTCACAGCTTTTCGATCATTGGCATCTTGGTTAATTACAAACATATTGTCGAAAAAAAGTCTTTGAAAGAGGTTGCTCGGGAAATGGGCAAGTGCCTGACATGGATTAATAATATTCGGGAGGATTGTTTTGCTGAAAGCCGCATTTCTACTCGAAGTCCGAAGGTATTTAAGGCAATGTGGATGGATTGTTATAACGATATTCGGATAGAATTTATCAATCATCATTTCGATAAATACATTCAAAAAAGATAGTCGTTGATTCCTTACTATTCAGGAAGCTGAAAAGCGAACTTTTTCTGTTGTGGACTTATAAGTCCATTGTCAGCCGAAAGGCGTCCTTTAATTTCGCCCCCTTGAACAAAATATCGAGGTTCAGGATAAATAATTTTAAACAATAATAAATAAATTTAAAACAATGAAGAACAAGGAAAACAAAAAAAGACCAAGCCTGATCGAGAGATTGCGCATAGTGTCGCCTAAGCTGAATGGTGAACGACCAGGGGCTTATGATCGTCGGTTAAAGGCTGAATTTAATGCCGAAAAAAGAGTCGAATTCCAACGGAAAAAAGCGATGGAATTAAAAGAAAACGAAGCTCCCAAATCATGGGGAGCGAGAATGGTGGAAAAATTTATCGGAGGTCCGATGGAATTTATTAAACAAAAGGTAGATGCCGCGATTGAATTCATTAAGTATGAAAGAGATCATCGGGATGACGGAGTAGAGTACTTTTATTTGAGCAATAACAAGTATAAAAAAACGGGACAGTTGTTTGTCGAAACCATTGATTCCAGAGGCATCGTCGTACTTATGTCGGTTACCGTGGTGAAGACTTTGATTGCCGTTCTTCCGCTCAAAGGGAGCAAGGCTGATAAGACGGTTCATGCGCAAACGCTGATTACCAAGTGCGGTGTTTCGACGTATGTTTCGATATTGCCGGCAACCATTACGGCGTTGCATTTAGCTGCCACGAACTACGGAAATTCTAACCCAGGGAACGAGGAAACGATGTGGCTTAATCTTAACAATGGCTTGAAGGCGATGATGGCTGTTTTCCAAGCCTATGGTAACGCCAATCCATTGAATGCGAGCGATTGCTTTACCCTCGCGGGTTTTGATATTAAGAAAATGACTCCTCGCGGCAAGCAACCATGGTCTGCCAAGAACAATGTGGTAGCAGGTGTTATTGACCTTACTGCTACGGGAGGACCAGGAAGAAGTTGTCATGAATGGTGGATTTCTTATAATGGATCTACCTTTGTAAGATTAGAACCTACGATGCAGGCAAGTACCCAAGTATCTGGTTTAGCAAGTGGAACAACTGTTTATTTTATGCACCAATTAATTACCAAAGACGGACCACAAGGGATGGATTTGGTGATTAAAATACCTGTTGATTAAAATTATGTAACTTTACTAATCCCATAAGCATGGGATTAGTAAAGTTTTTTCACTACAAACTTTTATGGGAATATGCGATACTTTTAATAGATCACACGATACTTTTAATGGACTATACGATATTTTTAATATATCGGCACATATCTTAAAAGTATGTCCACATATCTTAAAAGTATGTCCACATATCTTTAAAAGATTAACATCTATTGTAAAAGTATCTATACATATCTTAAAAGTATCTGGACATATGTTAAAAGAATGGTCACATTTCTTAAAAATATCGTACTTAGCGTTAAAAGTATGATGTAGTTCCTTAAAAATTTCTTCAGACAAAAGAAAAAATCTTAAAAAGTAAATGTAAAATTTCAGACTAATCTTAATAATAACTAAAAAAATGAAAGTAATAAACTGTGATATTAAAACGACAAAAGTTTGTCAGTGCGGCAATTGGTTAAGCCATTGGGAAAACATCTCAAAGAATAAAGTCAGACTTTGTGTGGTAAAAGAATGCTGCGAACATGAATTAGTTGGTTCTCATGTAAAAAAAGCAGGTTCAGATGAAAAAGAAATCTACATCATCCCACTTTGTAAAGAACATAGCGAAAGCGAGGAAGAAATGGACATCTATAATGATGTTCCATTGGTGTCAGCCAATGTGAAGAAAACATGCAGGGCAAATTCGTCTACAACTTTGAAAGATGGTGAAAGGTAGAAATCGAAACATCTTGAAGATGAAAAATCTCCTTCTTGAAAAGGAAGGAGACTTTTTGTGTTAAGATGTTTCCGTATTTTAATGTAATTTTCCACCCTCAATAATTACTTATGACTCCCAAAGAAGCCGCATATCAGAAAATATCCCAGTTAGTTAATCGCTTTGATGAACAGATAGATACCTATAAAAAAGGTGATTACAATGAAGCCAAAACACGACAGGATTTTATCAATCCTTTTTTCAAGGCTCTCGGGTGGGATATTGATAATGAAAAAGATTATGCCGAGTCGTACCGAGAAGTAATTTATGAGGATAAAATTAAAGTTGGAGGAGCCACGAAAGCTCCCGATTATTCCTTTCGCATTGGCAATGGAAAGCGATTATTTTTCGTGGAAGCCAAGAAACCCAGCGTCTATATTAAGGATGAAATTCTGCCTGCTTATCAGGTCAGGCGGTATGGCTGGAGCGCTAAGCTGGCAGTGAG
>CAIMUP010000060.1 GCA_903844645.1 uncultured Bacteroidota bacterium | reverse complement strand
TGGCAAAAGCAAGGTCAAAAGGTGTTTCCTCCCCCGAAAACTCTGTTTTCTCCCCTCTGAATTCCGTTTTTTACTCCTTATATAATGGTGTTTACAACGTAAAAGAGGGTTTAAAAACAGAGAAAACTACTAAAGTGATGAGACCACCTGGTCGTGTAACATTACCACCTGGTCGTGTAACATTACCACCTGGTCGCGTAACATTACCACCTGGTCGTGTAACATTACCACCTGGTCGCGTAACATTACCACCTGGTCGCGTAACATTACCACCTGGTCGTGTAACATTACCACCTGGTCGTGTAACATTACCATCTGGTCGTGTAACATTACCATCTGGTCGTGTAACATTACCACCTGGTCGCGTAACATTACCATCTGGTCGAGTAATAGCAGAGCATTATTCCGTTCAAATGGAAGCCGATAATAATGAAATTATAAGAATTTTTAATACATAATAACATGAGTAAAGTAAATGAAAGTAAAGCGGCAGCCCGACAAAAAGAGGCAGTCGTAAGTGTAAAAAAGGTTGAGTCTGCAAAGATTCCCAAAGGAAAGAAAAGTAATATCTTGCCCAAAGCAGGAGAAAAAGTGTTGAACAAAAGTCAAAAAGAATCGGCAATGATTCGGGAATGTCTTTTTGAGGGAGACAAAGTGAGCAACGAAGTAATTCGTGCCATTAAAGCGGAAACGCGGAAAATGGATACGCTCCATGGGATGACGGGGGAGAATATTCGCCGATTTTTTCCGTAACCTGGACCAGCCCACTGCCTCCGCCACCACCACCAGTCGTTCCGCCAGATCCCGCCCCGCAAAAACGGGAGGGATTTCTCGTGATCCGACAGAAAGAATGCTGTATGGAATAATTTATGGCACAGTTGAATAAGATTTAAAAAACTATTCTATGACCATCTCCCAAACTTTTCGTAATTTTGTAATCTATAAAAACAAAAATTCATGGCTTATGAAATGTAATACCTTTATTATCGCGTTCCTACTCCTGTCTGCCTTTGGATATAGTCAGGGA
This sequence comes from uncultured Bacteroidota bacterium, assembly GCA_903844645.1. Classification (GTDB taxonomy): domain Bacteria; phylum Bacteroidota; class Bacteroidia; order AKYH767-A; family JABDAW01; genus JABDAW01. The sequence continues at coordinate 13,655 of CAIMUP010000060.1, read as the reverse complement.
AAAGAAAAGATTTCTGCACCGCTATTTAATAGAATGCAAATTCCGAATGACCCCGAGAAAATTATAACCGTATTAATCAAAGGCGACATCGGCATTATTAAAGAAATAACCAAAAATGTTGGCGGCACGTTTCGATTTGCAGAGGGAGACATCGCCTCCATTAATATAAAATTAAAATATGTCGAGAAATTCTCTAATAATAAAGGTATCAAAGCCGTAGAACTGCCCCATACCCATGTCCAACCTTTGAATGACAAAATGATTCTTGCCGACCGCACCAACGCTATCGCCGTAGAAGATGGAAGTTGCCTCGGAACCGCCTACAATGGCGATAGTGTCGTCATCGGCATCATAGATACCGGCATAGATATTAACCAAGACGACTTCAAAACTATGTACGGCGACAGTACGCGTATACGTTTCATCTGGGATCAACGCCAAAGCGGCAATCCGCCCTTAGATTTATCCCTGAATTACGGGCATGAATGGTACGATTATGAAATTAATGGCGGCTTTTGCGGGCATACCGATACCTATAATAACAGCCACGGCACTATTGTTTCCGGTATCGCTGCCGGTAATGGAAATTGCAACGGAAATCGGCATGGCGTAGCTCCTAATGCAGATATTATTGTCGTGGCATTAGATTTTGCAAATCCTAATTTCACCATCTCCGATGCCACGAAATATATTTATGCCCGTGCAGCACAGCTTCACAAGCCTTGCGTCATCAATGCCAGCGTCGGCGACTACTTTGGCTCCCATGATGGGCAAGATTTGGAGTCGCAACTGATAGGAAATTTAATCAGCGATACTGTCGGCAGATCTTTTGTTTGTGCAGTTGGGAATATTGGCGGTTCGTGCAATCACTTCGGGTATGATGTCACTGCCGCAGATACCAATTTCACCTGGTTAAGCTATGTGCATTGCACCAACTGCGATACTTTTATGTATGTAGAGTTGTGGGGCGATACCGCGATCTTTAATCACGGGAAACTTTCTATCGGCGTGGATTCCGTGGACTTAGCTACAAACTATTTTGCTTATGAAAATACTATTTCTTACCGTCTTTTAGACAGTATTAATAATACTATTTACGAAACTTTAATGAGTGCTACCGGATTTCCTATTGCTAAGATTCAATATAATAATGGCACGCAAAATACAACTACTAAATTCTTGCAAATAGCCATCACTCCGATGGATCATACCGTAACGGATGCGCATCATTTCTTTAGAATCACTACCACTGGTATCACTCACATTGACGGATGGAGTTTTGATACGCAACATGATAATATTCCTACCACGATTACCTATCCCGCAATGGTTCATTTCAAAGCTCCAGACGATTTTGAATGTATGGCAGCGGGTTTTAATTGTTCTGATAAAGTGATAACCGTCGGAGCGTATGCCAATAGGAATTATTACACCACCAACTGCCTTGATTCCGCCACCATGCAGGATTCTGTTCATCATCTTCCGAACATCCATCCCGGAGAATTCTACAATGTTTCCAGCCATGGACCTACCCGCGATGGAAGAATCAAACCCGAGGTTACTTCACCTGGATTATGGGTGCTTTCTTCGGCAGTTCTTTCAGAAATAACCCATGCTACATGTGAAAATAATGGAGCAGGCGGCTGCGATGTTATTGCAAGCGGAACTTCTATGGCAAGTCCGTCTGTCGCAGGTATTGCCGCGTTATATCTTCAGTATAAACCGAATGCTTCATGGAGCGAAATCAAGAATTGTATCATGAATAATTGCCGTGTAGATAGCTGGGTTACCGGTCTTATTCCTAATAACTATTGGGGATACGGAAAAGCTGATGCCTGCCTCGCTTTGCAGTGTATCCATACCGATGTTGTAGAACATCATTCCGATAATTCATACCTTAATAACTACCCCAATCCTTTCATGGATCAAACTACCATCTCTTATAACCTTCCCGAGAGTTTTATGAATGCAAAAGGAGAAATTACGATTAATGATTTATTAGGAAATACAATCAAGACAATACCGCTGACGATGAATAAAGGGACTATCATCTTCAACAAATCTCAATTGCAAAGCGGCATCTATTTTTATTCCATAAAAGCTGACGGCAGAACGCTCGCCACCAAGAAAATGATGGTACTTTAAGTCCTTATGTCAATAAAATCCATCTCCAATTATCTTTCCTTAATCAAATTCAGCCACACTGTCTTCGCGTTGCCCTTTGCGATGATTGGGTATTTCCTTGCCGTAAAAATTACGGGCAATTTCTTTGATATTCAAAAGTTAATCTTGATACTTTTCTGCATGATCTTCGCCCGTAGTTCGGCGATGGCATTTAACCGATATATTGATAAGGAATTCGATAAAAGAAATCCGCGTACAGCTCTTCGAGAAATCCCTGCCGGAATCATTTCTTCTAATGCCGCTTTGTTCTTTGTCATCGTTTCGTCATTGTTATTTATCATGGTTACGTATTTTATTAATACAATCTGCCTTTACTTGTCCCCGGTTGCTTTGGGCGTTATCTTAGGATATAGTTTCACGAAACGATTCACCGCTTTGTGCCATATTATTCTTGGTATCGGATTGTCTTTAGCACCCATCGGAGCCTACCTTGCCGTTACCGGAAAATTCGATTGGCTGCCCCTTTACTTTTCCTTCGCGGTATTGTTTTGGGTGAGCGGTTTCGACATAATTTATTCCCTTCAGGATGAACTCTTCGACAAGACCAACAACCTCTTCTCCATCCCCGCATGGCTGGGGATAAAAAGAGCATTACTTCTCTCCAAATTCTTTCATGCACTCACCGCTTTGTTCTTAATCTATGCAGGAATCGCAGCCCCTTTTGGCATTATTTATTGGATAGGATTGATGCTGTTTATTTCTTTATTAATTTACCAGCATACCTTGGTTAAGCCGAATGATCTATCCCGAATAAACCTCGCCTTCGCCACCACGAACGGCATCGCAAGTATCGTCTTTGCTACCTTTGTGATCGTAGATTTATTCATCCAGAAGTAAGACACCAATCATTAACGATGATAATACCTCCTTTTCTCAATCGAAACGATGCGATAGGTATTGTGGCTACGGCTCGCGGAATTGCATTAGAAGAAATAAATCCTGCCATTACCATATTAGAGTCGTGGGGCTTGAAACCCACTGTTGGTAAGACAATTGGATTGAAGGATCATCAGTTTGCAGGTAGTGATGCGGAGCGGATGGAAGACCTCCAACAGATGCTGGATGATGAAAACATTAAAGCAATTATCCTTGCCCGTGGCGGCTACGGTACGGTGAGGATTATTGATGATTTAGACTTTACGAAGTTCATTCAACAGCCGAAATGGGTCTGTGGTTTCAGTGATGCGACCGTGTTGCATTCGCACATTATTCATAACTTCAGGATCGCCACCATTCATTCTGAAATGCTGGTGAATCATCATAAGGCGGTGGCTATGGAATCATTAAGAAAAGCTCTGCTTGGCGAGGAATTAAACTATCAAATCTCATCAAATCCCAGTAATAAAAAAGGCATTGCCGAGGGAATCATTATCGGTGGAAACCTTTCCTTGATCTATAGCCTCGCGGGCACAGCTTCGGATATTGATACCGATGAAAAAATCCTGTTCCTCGAAGATTTGGACGAGTATCTGTACCACGTTGACCGCATGATGATGAACCTGAAACGCAGCGGCAAACTGGCGTACTTGCAGGGATTGATTGTTGGCAGTATGACCGAGATGAAGGACAACAAGATTCCGTTTGGGAAGACTGCCGAGGAGATCATCCTCGATGCCGTAAAGGAATATGACTACCCTGTCTGCTTCGGATTCCCGGCGGGGCATATCACGGAGAATAACGCGATGATACTCGGAGGCGCGGCGCGGTTAGAAGTTGGTGATTCCATAAAATTAAACTATAAAATAAAACCATGAGCGAGCATAACGAAGTAGGAAAACAGGGCGAGGACATTGCGGCGGCATATCTTCAGCAACAGGGCTACGAGCTTTTAGGGAGGAATCTGTTTTTCCGAAAAGCGGAACTGGATATTGTTGCGCGGAAAGGCGGCGATCTGGTTTTTGTAGAGGTCAAGACCCGTTCCAAAGGGGCGTTGATGTCGCCGGAACAGGCGGTAGATTATAGGAAACAGAAATTTATTATTGAAGGAGCGGCGGCATTCATCGAGCAATCGGACTTGGATTTGGATGCCCGCTTCGATATTATTTCTATCGTATTAAATGGCGACGATTCCGAGATAGACCACATCGAAAACGCCTTTTATCCGAGTACGTAAACCGTAAACTTAATCGTTCACAATGTAGATCTCCACCAAGTAGCTGCTCGGTCCGGTGAGGTTATTGCTTTTTACAATCAGGCAAGTAGCGGCTGGCGATGTTTGCAATGCCGATGCTGCGAAAGAATTGGTCTTTGGATTTTTTATCTTCTTTGCCGTAATCGGCATCGGGTCGTTTTCGTGATCCACGATGGCTACCGAAATACTTCCACCGACAGCATCGCCGGTGAGGGCTGTTACCCGAACGTGGACATTGGCTGCCCATGCTCCGTTGATCAAAAATTTTACTTCGCCAACGGCTAATATTCCTGCTAATTTAGTATGCGGATGTTGCGGAACGGACTGCAATAAATGGAAGGGATGAAAACTTAAACAGGTATCAATATCTCCATGAAATATTTTGCCTGTATATCTTAAATCATCCATCCCTTGCAATTCGACAATGGTTCGCAAAGCCTCGGAATTAGTGGCATCTCCGCTATGGATCGCTACCGTATTTGCATGATTGGTATGTGCCAGTTCGGATGCTGTTACCATCGCGATACAATCGTTTTTGAAGGCAACATCGAGGTCTGCGACATGAGCGATTGCAAAGTCGCGATACCGTTCCAACAGTACCGGCAATTGATGCTTATCGGCATGGGTATATTCGCCCATTCCGCGAGGCATAAAATCGGCATAAACCAGAGGTTTGTCGACCAACTTTGTTCTTAAATACGAGTCTTTTATTCGGATAAAATCGAGGTCTGTTTTGTATGCCATATTTTCTCCGATAGTACCCGTTAATTGATGCACCAAATCGGTCGCTTCCAAGCCCATGGACGTATCCCAGGCGAGGATTTTAGGAGCCATTTCCGAGATGCTGATATTGAATCTTCCGCCTATATTGCTTGCCGATTTCAGCTCGATTACTTTATTGATATATTTGCTAAAATGCGCATCGGAATAGACTTCATCCTCAAAGATGTTGCCGAAAAGATTCTTGATATTTGGTAGTGCCATTGCTTTTGTATTTTATTATTAATATTGCAAAGTAACGAAAAAAAATTGATAAATTCATTACGAATTTCCAAAATCCCTCATTAATTTTAGGCTAACGTATTGATATTACTTCACAGTTATTTTTTTTATTAAACCCAACATTTTTTCATTTTATTCTATTTTAAGGAATTCAAAACTCATAAATCGTCTCTTTTGGGGCTAATAAAATTTATGTAAAAGGTGCAATTTACCTATAAATAACACCCTGAAACTTCTGGATGGCATCCTACGACCGTTTTCCTGCACCCTGAAACTTCTGGATGGCATCCTACGACCGTTTTTATGCACCCTGAAACTTCTGGATAGCATCCTACGACCGTTTTCCTGCACCCTGAAACTTCTGGATGGCATCCTACGACCGTTTTTATACACCCTGAAACTTCTGGATGGCATCCTACGACCGTTTTTATGCACCCTGAAACTTCTGGATTGCATAAAACGCTTTTTTTCTCTTATTCCAAGAAAATGGCAGCGGAATTTATTCCTGATAGGTAGGAGTTTTATCGAGGGGATTTGAATGAATAGGATTTTTGGTAGTTTTGGGGCGATGAAAAATTTAATATTTCTATCCAATAAATACAAATAATAACACTTTGATTTCAAAAGATACCATAAACAGAATATTTGAAACTGCTCGCATCGAGGAGGTGGTAGGGGAGTTCGTGTCCTTGAAGAAACGTGGCGTGAATTTGTTGGGTCGTTGCCCTTTTCATAATGAAAAAACACCATCGTTTACAGTTTCTCCGGCTAAAGGAATTTATAAATGTTTTGGTTGCGGAAAGGCTGGCAATTCGGTTAATTTCATCATGGAGCATGAGCATTATACCTACCCCGAAGCGTTGCGTTATCTGGCAAAGAAATATAACATCGAGGTGGATGAAGACTTCAATAAGGAAGCGGATACAGAGAGTGATCATGCGAAGGAAAGTCAGTATATAATTTCATCATTCGCTGCCAAGTATTTCCATGAAAATTTATTGAATCATGATGAAGGAAAGGCGATAGGATTGACTTATTTCAGAGAGCGGGGATTCAGTGATGCTACTATAATTAAATTCCAGTTGGGATATAGTCTTACCGAGTGGGGTTCCTTTACTGATGAGGCTTTGAAGAATGGTTACAGCATCGAGTTCTTAGAGAAAACAGGGCTTACCATCGTTAATGAAAGTAAGAAACAATATGATCGTTTTCGAGGTCGCGTAATGTTTCCCATTCATAATCTTTCAGGACGTGTGGTAGGCTTTGGAGGAAGGATTATCAAGACCGACCCCAAGAGTCCGAAGTATGTCAATTCCCCTCAATCAGACATCTATAATAAGAGCAACATTCTCTATGGCGCATACCAGGCTAAGAAGGCGATTATCAATCTTAATACCTGCTATCTTGTGGAGGGATATACGGATGTTATTTCTTTGCATCAAAGCGGGGTTGAGAATGTTGTGGCATCGTCAGGGACGTCATTGACTATTGAACAGATACGGTTGATTGGCAGGTATTCCAAGAATATTACTGTTCTTTATGATGCCGATCCTGCGGGTATAAAAGCGTCGTTGCGAGGCATTGATTTAATCCTTGAAGAAGGGCTTAATGTGAAAGTAGTTTTATTCCCGGAAGGCGAAGATCCTGATAGTTATTCCAAGAAAGTAAGTGCCACTGAACTCAAGGATTATTTAAATAAATCTGCGGTAGATTTTATCCTATTCAAAACGAATCTTTTGCTGGCTGATACCAAAGGCGATCCTGTTGCGAAAGCCTCGCTGATCAAGGATATTATCGCTACTATTGCCAAGATTCCTGATCCCATTATTCGCTCCACTTATATCAAAGAATGTTCTTCTTTGATGGAGGTGAGCGAGCCGGTTTTGATAGCTGAATTAAATAAGCTGCGGCGCAAGGCAAAGGATAAGGAGGATTATGATTCTACCATCACAAAGGAAGATGAAAAGCCACATGTTCCGCAGCCGGTCATCGTTACGCATACCTCCGAACCGCAGGAGAAAGAAATCATTCGGTTGTTAATTAATTACGGGCAAAAGGAGTTGGTTTTTTTGAACAAAGATTATCACAATAATGAAGTGGATGTGGAGATAGCCAGACTAGAACATTTGAGAATTTCTGTGGCGAAATTTATTATTGGTGAAATTAATGATGTAAAAGATTTTCTTGTTTTCGAGAATAAACTTTATGAATTGATAATAGAGGAATTTCCAGAGAATTTATTAGAAGACAAAATTTTAATTGAACAATATTTTCTTCAACATGAGAACACTGAAATAGCACAACTGACGGCTGATTTGGTCTCCTCTCCCTATGAACTCTCCGAGAACTGGAAAGATAAACATAAGATAGATGTGGTGAGTGAAGATACGTTATTAGAGGCGATTGCTACCAATGCAATCCATACACTTAAATTGAAACAGATTATCACTCGGATTGATGATGAGTTCCCTAACCTAAAGCACGAAATGACTGATGAACAAAGGGTAGAATTGCTTGGGAAAATTATGCGGTATATCGGCGTTAAAATTGCTCTATCTAAAGAATTGGGGTGGGTAGTATTAAGGTGACTTTTGAAAGATTCAAATCCAAATTAACATTAATTTATTACCTAACATCTTCAACAGATGACTGATAGTTACTAATGTTTGGTCTCCTTCTTGGCTTCCCGTTTCTATCAGGGTACTCTATTTCTGAAACAGTAATAATAATTTGTCTACCCCTTAAAATATTCGCCAACTCATACAACAGATTTTCTATCCTTTGCTTCGTATAGAGGTTCTTTATCAAATAATCTGTCAAACGTATTTTACTTAAATCATCTACTAATCTTTTTGCTTTGGCTAAATCTGAATCATTCAAACCACATGCCTCAAACATTTTGTAAGCATATCCCTTTCCAAGGTCAGAAAGATAATATCTTTGATAATAAGGTTTAATAAAACCATTTTCAAAACCACATTCAAAATAAGGAACGTCTTTTATTTCACTAAGTCTAAGTTCTCTATCTATCCCAACTATGGAAACCTCATTTGTCGAATTGTTAATGTCTAATCTATACTTCATAATTTTTTAAATTTTCAAATCGCCTGTTACGGCAAAATTAGAAAATAGTTTTAAAATCAAAAATCGCCCCTATATATAAGGAGTATTTCAACGGGGAAGGGGAGGGAAAACAGGCTTCCGAGATTGTATAAAACCCGTGAGGAATTCCTCATCGGTATAAAAACTTTTTTGGAGGGGGTTGAGGAATTCCTCAAGTGGATTCTATGTGCATGGAATTGGTTTGAGGAATTCCTTAGTGGTATAAATGGTGTCAGGAATCTCCATATCTGCCTCGGCAGCCCTCTTTTTTATCCCGATAATTCATAAGTTTGCAGCCTAATAAGATTAGATGCTGCCATTTTAAATATCCTTCATGAAGAAAAACAGAATCACGATACTCCTATTTTTATTCCTCGCCGTCGCTGCCGGAATATTAATTATGAAGAACAGAAAAAGTACGATTAAAGAGGAATTGAAGGACTTCGCGGTGAAGGATACGGCTTCGATTACGAAGATTTTTATGGCGGATAAATCGCCCTCCAGCATTACGCTGACGAGGGAAGCTCCCGGGCAATGGACGGTGAATGGCAAATTCGCGGCTCGGTGGGATGCTATTACGACGTTGCTGGAGACGATTAATGAAGTGGATGTGCGGACTCCGGTCGCGAAATCGGGGTTTGATAATGTGATCAAAGCCTTGGCGACATCGGGTACGAAGGTGGAATTATATAGCAAAGATAAGCTCATCAAGACGTATTATGTGGGCGGCTCAACGCAAGATCAGATGGGGACTTTTATGATGATAGACAAATCGAGTACGCCGTTCGTTACCTACATTCCGGGGTTTAATGGGTATCTTTCTACGCGGTATTTTACGGGTGAATCATCGTGGCGCGACAGGACAGTTTTTAATTATTTTAATGATGAAATCGCGGCTATCAATGTCGAATATCCCGGGACAGAAAAGCGGTATTCGTTTGCCGTGAATCCTAAAACATTTACCGCCACCAGCCTCGATACTCACGAGCCTTCCATCACCGATACGGCGAAGGTGGGACGGTATGTCGGGCTGTTCAAACATGTCAATTTTGAGGGCTTTGCCGATGGCGTTTCGAGGGATGTGAAAGATTCTGTGGTAAGGACAACCCCGATTGCAATCATCACCATTACCGATACCAAAGGCACAAAGGATGTGCTGAAAGCCTACCTAAAGATGGTGAATAAAAGGGATTCTTTGCTGGAGGATGAACATGGTAAACCCGTTATTTACGATGTAGATCGGATGTTTGCAGTGATTAATAATGGAAAGGATTTCGTGGTGATCCAGCATTATGTTTTCGATGGAATATTGGCATCTTTCGATTACTTTAAGAAGGCTGCCGCCAAGAAACCGAGAGTTTAATTACTGCTAATATCTATTACGATTAAAAAATATATCTTTGCGCCCTAAATAAAAAACTAAGACTATGAAATTTATTGTATCCAGCGGACTTCTTTTAAAGAACCTGCAAACCGTTAGCGGAGTGCTAAACTCCAACACCCCGCTGCCCATCCTTGAGAACTTTCTCTTTGATATTACTGATGGCGAACTGATCATTTCTGCCTCCGATCTCGAAACCACGATGACCACCAAACTGAATGTGGAGGCAAGAGAGAATGGTAAAATCGCGATCCCTGCAAGCATCCTTTTAGAGACTTTGAAGACCTTCCCTGAAATGCCTTTGACATTCACCATCAACGATACTAATTTCGGTATCGAGGTGAGTTCTGATTATGGAAAATATTCCCTCTCCGGACAAGATGGCGAGGAGTTTCCGCGTGTCCCTGAAATTGATGATGTGAAGACCTTGGAAATGCCTACCAATGTGCTTTCTGATGCTATCGCCAAAACCGTTTTCGCTACCGGTAATGATGAATTAAGACCAGTAATGACCGGTGTTTTTTTTCAGTTGGGTTTGGATAATATTACCTTCGTCGCAACCGATGCCCACAAGCTGGTTCGGTATCGCAGGAATGATCTGAAATCGGGCATCGAAACTTCTTTTATCCTGCCTAAGAAACCGTTAAACCTTCTGAAAAACGCACTCCCTTCCGAGGATACGAAAGTGAACATTAATTACAACAATTCTAATGCCTTCTTTTCTTTCAATAACATCACGTTGATCTGCAGATTGATAGATGGGCGGTATCCGAATTATGAGGCTGTGATTCCTCAAGAGAATCCCAATAAATTGACCGTTGATCGCCAGACTTTCCTAAATTCAATTAAACGGGTTGCCATCTTTTCCAATAAATCTACGCATCAGGTTCGGTTGAAGATTACCGGCAGCGAATTGCAGGTTTCTGCGGAAGATTTGGACTTCGCCAATGCTGCACAAGAACGCATGACCTGCCAGTACGACGGCGAGGATATGGAAATCGGATTCAACGCTCGTTTTATTCTCGATATGTTGAATAATTTAAGGACTACCGAGGTCATTCTCGAAATGTCCACCCCGAATCGTGCCGGATTATTACTCGAAGCTCCGAACGAAAGAAATGCCAACGAGGACATCCTGATGCTGGTGATGCCCGTCATGCTGAACAGCTAAATCATACGCTTTGCGATTCGGCTGCTTTCATTTCTATTTCTCAAAATCCCGTTACAATTTTCCCCTATTCGCCCCGTTTGCCTTTCTATTCTTTCAGGAATATGATGGTGAATAATAGATATATTGATAAGTTTGCAGCGAATAAAATGACGGTTTTGAATAAGATTTTAGATACTTTGAGCAATAATGCGAACAATTTGCGCTCCTCCAACGACCGTTTGCGCTCCTCCAACGATCGTTTGCGCTCCTCCAACGATCGTTTGCGCTCCTCCAACGACCGTTTGTGCTCCTCCAACGACCGTTTGCGCTCCGCTAACGGCAGTTTTTCCTCCGCTAACGGCAGTTTTTTCTTCTCCAACGACCGTTTGCGCTCCTCCAACGGCAGTTTTTCCACCGCTAACGGCAGTTTGTGCGGCAATAATTCCTGCTCTTTTAATCAGATATTTACTATTTTCCTAATAATACTCGCCTTATTTTCTTCATTTAATGGAATCGCGCAAGAAGGCACGGCGACGATTTTCGGAACCGTTTCCGACAGCATCGGCAGACCGCTTTCGGGGGCGGATATTTTTGTGAAACATTTTAATGAATACAATACCCGCTCCGATTCCGCTGGGAAATATCGCTTGGAAATCCCTGCCAAGATTAAGGATACCATCGTTTTTACCCACATCGGCTTGGCGGCTTCCGAGGCTTTTATTAATCCCGAACCCAACACGAAAACGATGGTCAATAAACGGATGTATTTCTCCTCCATAGACCTTCGCGGGGTTACCGTTCAAGGCGAAAAAGTGGATCGAGGAACCGGCATTACCCACATCAATCCTCGCTTGGTGGATAACCTTCCCGGACCTGGCGGCTTCGAGGCTTTGTTGAAAACATTTGCCGGCGTTACCTCGAATAATGAGTTGAGTTCGCAGTATAATGTGCGCGGCGGCAACTACGATGAAAACCTGGTTTATGTGAATGATGTCGAGATCTATCGCCCCTTCCTAGTTCGCTCCGGGCAGCAAGAGGGCTTGAGTTTTATCAATTCCGATATGGTAGATAAAGTAGCCTTTTCTGCTGGAGGATTCGATGCCGCCTACGGCGATAAAATGTCTTCCGTTTTAGATATTAAATACAAACGCCCTGTGCAGTTCGCAGGCTCCGTCAGCATGAGTTTGTTAGGTGCCAGTTTAAGCCTTGAGGGCAGTGCCGGCAAAGGACATCGGTTTACATACCTCTTGGGAATTCGGCAAAAGTCAGATCAATATATTCTCGGAAGCCTTGATACCAAAGGCGATTATCATCCGAGCTTCACCGACCTTCAGGGCTACCTTTCTTATGATATTAATGACAAATGGGAATTAGATGTATTGGGGAATTATTCACAAAATAAATACACCGTCATCCCCTCAAACCGTACCACCACCTTCGGAACGGTGAGTGCGGCATTGAGCTTTCAAGTCTTTTTCGATGGACGAGAAGTGGATGCTTACCAGTGCATGACGGGTGCGGTTTCTTTAATCTATCACCCTACCGAACATCTGAAAATGAAATTCATCGCCTCTGCTTTTCAGACCAATGAAGATGAAACTTACGACATCATGGGGCAGTTTTATTTGAATCAGTTGAATAATAATCTCGGCAGTTCTAACTTCGGGAATGTCGCCTTCAACCTCGGCGTGGGCACGTTCATTAATCATGCCCGCGATTACCTCCATGCCAATGTTTATAATTTCGAGCAAAAAGGATTTTATAATTATGGAAAAAGTAACGAACTTCAGTGGGGCGCAAAGATTCAGCATGAAGTGATCACCGATAATCTCAATGAATGGAATTATGTGGACTCGGCGGGCTTTTCGATACCTATCCAGCCCGATACGATGATCAATTTGCAGAATCCTATTTGGATAAATCATAACTTAAATTCTAATCGCATCAGTGGTTATTTGCAGAATAAATGGGAAGGAAAATCTATCAGCAAACCCACATTGACTGTCGGTGTTAGAGCAAACTATTGGGATGTGAATAAACAAACCGTTATCAGCCCGCGAGCCAACTTCAGCATCAAGCCGAATTGGAAAAAAGATGTCGTCTTCCGCGTTGCTTCCGGCTTTTATTATCAGCCGCCTTTCTTTCGCGAGATGCTTGACTTGGAGGGCAATGTCCATCCCGATGTGAAGGCACAACAGAGCATCCATTTCGTGGTTGGGAGCGACTATAATTTCAAGGCATGGGGTCGCCCTTTCAAGTTTGTTACGGAGGCATATTATAAGTCGCTGAACTCTATTGATCCTTATTTTATTGACGATGTCCGCATCCGGTATTTCGGAAATAACAATGCACATGGGTATGCCGAAGGTATTGACTTCCGCGTGAACGGTGAGTTCGTAAAGAATGTGGAATCATGGGCAAGCGTTTCCGTAATGCAGACTAAAGAGATTATTGACAACAATACTTACTGCAATTATTACAATCAATATGGCGAATTAATTACGCCCAGTGTGATTGATACCAGGGCTGTGGATAGTGGTGTCAAGAAAACGGTTGGGTACATCCCTCGTCCTGCCGATCAGCGGATTTCTTTCAGCATCTTTTTCCAAGATTATATTCCCAAGCATCCTACTTATAAGATGAATTTAAGCCTTGTGTTTGGCACAGGATTTCCTTTCGGTCCGCCAAACAGCGTGAAGTTTCTC